>DYZF01000039.1 GCA_020741375.1 Tessaracoccus flavescens | reverse complement strand
CGGAGACTGATGCGCAGGAGATGATCGACGCGCTGGTGATCAAGCTGCGCATCGTGCGGTTCCTGCGCACCATCGACTACGACCAGATCTTCTCCGGCGCCCCGTACTGGGCCACCTGGTCCGATGCCGGGCTCGGCGAGGACGGCCGGACGCTGGTGACCAAGACCTCGTTCCGGTTGCTTCAGACTCTGCGCAACCTCGGGCCGGCCCCCGAGCCCAACATCACGATCTTCTGGGATCCGAAGCTGCCGCAGGGCTACAAGGACTTCTGCGCGGCGATCTCGATCGAGACGTCGTCGGTGCAGTACGAGGCCGACGAGCAGATCCGCTCCCACTGGGGCGACGACGCCGCCATCGCCTGCTGCGTCTCCCCCATGCGGGTGGGCAAGCAGATGCAGTTCTTCGGCGCTCGCATGAACGCCGCCAAGACGCTGCTCTACGCGATCAACGGTGGTCGCGATGAGATGACCGGCAAGCAGATCGTCCCCGGCTTCGAGCCGGTCAAGGGCGACGAGCCGCTCAACTTCGACGACATCTGGCACCGCTACGAGGAGATGCTCGATTGGGTGGTGGCCACGTATGTCGAGGCCCTCAACATCATCCACTACTCGCACGACAAGTACGCCTACGAGTCGATCGAGATGGCGCTGCACGATTCCGAGATCGTCCGCACGATGGGCTGCGGCATCGCCGGCCTCTCGATCGTCGCCGACTCGCTGGCCGCCATCAAGTACGCCACCGTGACGCCCGTGCGTGACGAGACCGGCCTGATCGTCGACTACATCACCGAAGGCGACTTCCCCACCTACGGCAACGACGACGACCGAGCCGACGAGATCGCGGCGGCGATCGTGCACACGGTGATGGCGAAGATCAAGGAGATTCCGTTGTACCGCGACGCCATCCCGACGCAGTCGGTGCTGACGATCACGTCCAACGTCGTCTACGGCAAGGCCACTGGCTCGTTCCCCTCGGGACACCGCGCCGGCACGCCGTTCGCCCCCGGAGCCAACCCGGAGAACGGCATGGACAACCACGGCATGCTCGCGTCGATGCTGTCGGTCGGCAAGCTCAACTACGCCGACGCCCTGGACGGCATTTCCCTGACCAACACCATCACGCCGTCGGCGCTCGGCCGGACGAAGGACGAGCAGGTTGACCACCTGGTCGGCATCCTCGATGCCGGGTTCGTCCCCGACTGCTGATCCCAACAAGACCACCCCCAAGGAGAACCCCATGGCTACGAAGACCTACGAAGAGCGCGTTGCCGACATGAAGGCGGCCCGCGAGGAGCGCGGCGACCGTCCCGGACTCTTCCACGCGAACATCAACGTGCTGAACCGCGAAACCCTCGAGGACGCGATGGAGAACCCCGAGAACTACCCGAACCTCACCGTTCGTGTGTCCGGGTACGCCGTCAACTTCGTGAAGCTCACGAAGGAACAGCAGGCCGACGTCCTCTCCCGAACCTTCCACGCGGGATCCTGACGAGTTGACCACCGGCTTCGACGGCGTCACTGGCGAGTACCGCCCGGCGCCGATCGAGTTGGAGATCCCGCTGCTCCGCAAGGGCGGCGGGGGTACGGCAGGCATCGAGACTGCCGATGAGCTGGAGCGCTCGGAACACCTGCGCTTGGTTCGCGAAGGCGAGCTCGCGTCGATGCACTCGTGGGAGTTGGTAACCGGCGTCGACGGCCCGGGCACCCGGATGACGGTGTTCCTGTCCGGTTGCCCGCTGCGCTGCCTGTATTGCCACAACCCGGACACGATGTTCGCGGCCAAGGGCACGCCCGTGCTGCTCGACGATCTGGTTGCCCGGCTGAAGCGTTACCGGGGCGTCTTCAAGGCGTCGAAGGGCGGGCTGACCATCTCGGGTGGCGAGCCGCTCATGCAGCCGGCGTTCGTCGGTCGTCTGCTGCGCGCGGCCAAGGAAATGGGGATCCACACCGCCATCGACACGTCGGGCTTCCTGGGCGCGAGCGCCAGCGATGCCCTCCTCGACGACGTGGATCTAGTTCTCCTCGACCTCAAATCCGGCCTCGCGGACACCTACAAGTCTGCGACCGGCCGCGACCTGCGCCCCACCGTCGAGTTCGCGCAGCGGCTGGCGCAGCGCAACAGCGAGGAGATCTGGGTGCGCTTCGTGCTGGTGCCGGGCCTGACCGACGCGATCCCCAACGTCGAGGCGGTGGCCGACATCGCCGAGACGCTGCCCAACCTGACCCGCGTCGAGGTGCTGCCGTTCCACCAGATGGGGCGCGACAAGTGGGCGACGCTGGGGCTCCCCTACGCCTTGGAGAGCACGCCGACGCCGTCGCCGGAGCTCACCGAGCGTGTCCGCGACCAGTTCCGAGCGCGAGGGCTCACCACCTTCTAGCGACGCCCTACCAGCCGGGTAGCGTGACATTAACCTCCGCTGCGCCCCACGGCAGCCAACGCCTCCCTCCAACCTCGCTGTGCAGCGCCTGAACGCCGCGGGCGTTGTCGAGGAACGAGGCGGTACGGGAGTCGACGTCGGGGTGGGTCACACCCTCACCCTGCCTGACGAGTGGGTCGCGGCGCGCTCAGGCGAGGGATAAGGACAGGAGTGCGTTCGACGTAACGGTGGTAGTCAGGATCATCGCCCCACTTCTTCTCCGCGCGCTTCTCCAATAGCGGGATCCCGGACACCTTGGTTAGGAGCAGCGTGACGAAGACCGGTGAGATGAGGCCAAGGTACTGCCACCCAGAGAGCGCGGGGAGGGCGATGATCGCGATGCCAATCCAGAGGAGAATCTCGCCGAAGTAGTTGGGGTGGCGCGAGCGAGACCAGAGCCCGACGTTGATGAACCGCCCCTTGTGCTGGCGATTCCAGGCGCTCTTCTGCAGGTCCGCCGTCACCTCGATGGTGATGCCAAGTAGCCAGATCAGACCGCCGACGACGGCCCATCCGTCGATGCTCTGGTTCCTTGTTGAACTCATCGCAATCCATGCCGCGGCGGCAGTCAAAGAGACCCACAGCCCCTGAATGGTCCACACGCCGAGGAAGCGCAGAAAGTTCCCCCGCTTGGTCGACGAACCGATCGCCATTGCCACACAGCTCCCGAATACTTGGACCATGATCGCTTCATCGCAGACCCCTGAGGGCGGGCCGGGCCGCGTGGATCCAGCAACGGAGGTCTGGAACCGGGCAACCTCGGGAGTTCCGTTCAGCGAACTCCCCGGTGACGTCGCTCTGGCCCATGCACTGCGATTCGACGGCTATGCCGCGGCGGGCAGCGTGCTGGCAGCAGTGGAGATGGAATTGGGTGAAGGGTGGGGCGGCGATGGTCGCGCCGCCTTCGCGTACTTCGGCGTCACGGAGGCACAGTCTCTCATCGACGACGCCGTGGCCGAGCTCCATGAACTGGAGCACGGGCCAGAGGAAGGGCCAGCCAACGAAGTGGCGTACGACGCGGCAGATACCGAGCTTTCCGCACGCTACGACGGCGTCACTGACGCACTGTTCGATGCCCTGGTTACCGCGCTAGCGCAGCGGCCCGCCGATTTCGCTGCGACGACTGGGCACGAGACTGAACCTCGAATGCACTCGCAGGAAGAACTGGATGAATTGTCAGATCAAGTCGCTCTGCAACCCGATGCGCAGGCGACTTACGCCGTCGATGTGACGGCTGACGAGAAGGCGCGGCGTTCGGCTGCGGCGTTGGTCGCGTTCGGCATCGAGGCATCCGAGACGGACGGGCATGTGAGGCTGGTGGCGCAGAACGACGCCGAATGGCAGCTGATCGACGACGTGCTCGCCCTGATCGACCGGCGTTTCCCGGAGCCAAACTAGGCCTCGCTCACGAGTCGCTCTGAGCGGCGGTCATGACGATGATCATGCTCCAGCGTCTCACGTGCGCTTGCCCCCGTTGTACCCACACTCGCTGACGCTGACGCCATACTTGGGCGCATGAGCGCCGCCTACCCCCGTGAGACCGAACGACCCATCCTGCGTCCCCTCCGCCCCGACGACGTCGACGTGGTTGTGGCCTACCGCAACGACCCCGTCGTGGCGAAGTACCAGGACTGGGACCTTCCCGTCACTCGAGAACGCGTAGAGCGTGGCATCGAGACCCACGACGGGTGGAGCGACATCATTCCCGGCGAGCCTCGCCAGATCGGGATCGATCTCGACGGCGAACTCATCGGAGATCTGTACGTCGGGCTCGATGAACACGGCGGAGTCGCGGAGATCGGGTTCACGCTTCGCACGGAGTATCAGGGCAAGGGCTATGCGTTTGAGGCAGCAGCGGCGGTAGTCGAAGATCTGATCGAACGTCTCGGCTGCCATCGGATCTTCGCACAACTCTCGCCGGAGAATGCGCGGTCGGCACGGCTGCTGGAGAAGCTGGGGATGCACGTCGAATCGCTGGCCCCGAAGTCGTTCTGGTGTCGGGGCACATGGGACGACAACTTGGTCTATGCAATGAGCGACGCCCAATGGCGTGACCGCGAGCCCGAATGGCCGGGGAGGGGCGTCAGCTCAGCAGAGCGAGATCGCGCTTGATGTAGCGCAGATGAGCCCACTCCTCCTCGAGGATCACCCGGATGCAGTCCCCCACCGTCGGGCGCCAATCGTCCCCACCCCATGGGTTGGCACGTTCCTGCGCTAGCTGGTCTTGAGTGACGGTGTCTAGGAATTCGCTGACCTGACGCTGCCGCTCAGCCCGCACGGCAAGAACCTCGTCGAATGTGGGGTCCTCATCACGGAAGATCGACATGTCGAACCCCATCTCGGCAGCACCGGTGAAGGGCAACCCGAGTTCGTGGAATGGCTGATCGATCCCCTGAACAGCCCCTCCCAACCAGGCGTCGGTCGCGAGAATCAGGTGCCGCAGAGTTTGCGCCAGCGACCATTCATCGGGGACGTGAGCGTCGACAAGGTCCGGAAGCGTGCTCGCCACGGTCTCGGCCCACGCGTCCTGAACTGCCGACCATCCGGCCCGCAACCCCTCGATTGTTTCGGCCTTCT
>DYZF01000038.1 GCA_020741375.1 Tessaracoccus flavescens | reverse complement strand
GTCGGCCTCGAACTTCATGCGGGCTCCACGGCCGACGCCGAGTCGGCGGCGGCGCAGGTTCTCTGCGATCTCCGGCACTCCCACCCGAACGTGAGCGGGGATTCCTTCAATCGTGGCGACCAGCGCCTGTCCGTGAGATTCCCCGGCGGTGAGGTAACGAAGCATGCGCGCCATTGTGTCAGACGGCGCTACGGCGACGCAGTTCCCGACCAGCAGCCGAACGGGCCTGCTCGAACGTGATGTGCTTGCCGGTGAGCAGGAAGAACTGATCGACGGCCTGCCCCGCGAGCAGGTCCATCCCACTCAAGCTTTGCCGCCCTGCCCGCTCCGCGGCCTCCCCCAACGGTGTCGGCCAAGGGTCGTAGACCACGTCGAACACGACGCGAGCGGCCTCCGCCAGGGCGGGGGCGGCAGCAGTGGTGGCGTGGGCGGGGATGGTGTTGGCCACGAGGTCGACCGGTTCAAGCGGCTCCCCGAGCACGCGCACGTCGACACTCATCCCAAGCGTCGCCGCGAGATCGGCCAGCGACTTGGCACGCTCTGGCCGGCGCGCTAGAACGATCAGTTCGGCGGTCCCCAGCCCGGCCAGGGCGAGGGTGATCGAGCGTGCCGTGGCCCCGTTGCCGACGATGGCGGCGGCGGACGGCGAGTTCGGGACGTGTGCCCGCCACGCCCGAACAAAACCGGGGACGTCGGTGTTGTACACGCGGGGCGCATCGCCGAAAACCAGCGTGTTGCCGGCTCCGAGCAGACGCGTCGGCTCGTCTGCCTCCCCGAACGCCAGTACCGCTTCCTTGTGCGGGGCGGTGACGCTGAGGCCCGCCCACGTCTCGTCGGCGGCGCAAGACTGAACGAAGTCGGCCAGGCTCTCAGGCGCAACCGTGTACGCCTGATAATCCCAGCTCAACCCGTGGGCCTCGTAGCCAGCTCGGTGGATCGCCGGAGACAGCGAGTGCGCCGCCGGATCACCGACGACGCCCGCCCGCGTCAGCACCGGCCCGTGTTGGCCTGGCACCACGCCTGGAACTGCTGCACGTTCGCTTCGTGTTCCTCGTAGGTCGCCGCGAACTTCGTCTCGCCCGAATCGAGATCGACGGTGACGAAGTAGAGCACATCCGACTCAGACGGAGCCAGTGCGGCCTCGAGAGCTGTCTGACCCGGGTTGCTGATCGGCGCTGGGGGAAGGCCCTTGTTTCGGTAGGTGTTATACGGGCTGTCGACCTCGCGGTCCGCGGCCGTGGTGGTCACCTTGCCGAACTTGCCGAGCGCATAGTGCACCGAGGAGTCCATCTGCAGCGGCATGTCCTGCTTAAGGCGGTTGTAGATGACTGCTGCCACCATCGGCTGATCGGCGGGATTGCTCACCTCACGCGCAATGATCGATGCGGTGATCAACACCTCCATCGGAGTGCGACCGATCTCCGCGGCGCGGCCCTCCAAGCTGATGCGTTCCGCGATCCGCTTGAACTGGGATACCTGTGTCCTCATGACCGCCTTTGGATCCACCGGCTCAGCAACCTGATATTTGGCTGGGAACAGGAAGCCCTCTAGGTAGCCGGTCTGCCACTCCGGCAACCCGAGCTCGGCGAAGCTGGCCGTGGCAGCAGCTTGAATATCGGCGAACGGGACCCCCGTCTTAGCTGACAGAGTCTGCCACTGGCTACCTGCAGTGGTTCCTTCAGGGAACGTCACCTCGAGCAGCACGCGATTGGCCGGGTCGAGCATCATGGCAACGGCGCGCTCAGCCGGGATCTCCTTGACGAGCTTGTAGCGTCCGTAGCTGATCTTCTCGGCCTCGCCGCTCTCCTGTGCGGCCTCACGGAACGCCTTGGTGGACTTTACAACGCCCGCCTCCGTCAGCAGGTCGCCCATGTGCGTGATGCCGGCGCCACGGGGAATGAGCACCTCAACCGGATCCCCACCCTCGCCGATGTAATCGTCGGTGGTGCGCCAAGCGATGTAAGCGTCGTTGGCCTTGCCGTAGATGAACCAGCCACCACCGACGAGCACCGCCAGCGAGAGCAGGACGGCGAACGCGCTGCGGGCGTGGTACCCGATCTTGCGCCAATCAAGCCGGCCGTCGTTGTCGATGAACGCTGGGCTCACAGTTCCTCCTTCGGTGCGGGCTCCCCGACTGGTTCGCCGTCGCGCTCCTCCGCGTCGATGGCCCGCTGCAAGATCTCCACGGCCGCGGCTTGATCGATGACCGATCGTTGCTGCTTGGCCCGGCGTCCCGCGCTGCCAAGGCTACGCGATGCCGAAGCGGTACTCATCCGCTCGTCGACCAAGCGTACGTGGACCGGAGCCACGACCGCCGCCAACGCGGCCGCCTTCCCCAAGACGAACTCCGCGGCGAAGGACCGCTCCCCCTTCAACGTGAGGGGCAAGCCGACGTAAATGACGCCGGGCTCGAACTCGCGCACGATCGACACGAGGCGCTGCAACTCGTCAGGGCCGGCCGTAACCGTCTCCACCGGGTACGCGAACGTGGTCCCGGCGTTAGCGGCTGCAACTCCGATCCGGGCCTTCCCCCAGTCGAGCCCGAGCCGAGTGCCGTCAGGCACGCGATTCCACGGCCGCCCGCACGTCGGCCAGCGCCTTGCCGGCCTGCGTCGCGTCGGTGCCACCGCCCTGTGCGAGGTCGTCCTTACCCCCGCCCTTGCCACCGAGGGCAGCGCAGGCAACGCCGATCAGACGGCCGGCGCCCAAGCCCAGGCCTCGAGCCGCCTCGTTCGTGGCGACGACGGCCGCCGGCTTGTCGGCACCACCGATCAGCGCCACGACGGCAGGATCGTGGCCAAGACGCTCGCGCAGATCCGTTGCGAGGGTACGCAGATCCCCACCAGCCACACCGGGAACCTCGAGCGCCAGCAGCTTCACGCCGTTGACATCGACCGCCTTGGACACCATGGCGGACGCACCCGCGAGCAGCTTCTCGGCGTTGAGCTGAGCGATCTGCTTCTCGGCGTCCTTGAGCTGAGCCACGAGCCGCTCGATGCGTCCCACCAACTGATCCGGCTGCACGCGCAGCGAGTCGGTGAGCTGGTTGACCAGAGCGCGCTCGGCGGCGAACTTGGCGAAAGCATCCGTGGAGACGAGCGCCTCGACCCGTCGAACGCCGGAGCCGATCGACGACTCGCTCAGCAGGTTGAGCACACCGATCTCGGCGGTGCTGGCGACGTGCGTGCCGCCGCACAACTCGCGCGACCACGGGCCGGCCAGCTCCACCATGCGCACGATCGGCGGATACTTCTCGCCGAACATCGCCATGGCGCCAAGAGCCTTGGCCTCCTCGAGGGGCATCTCCGTGGCGGAGACGAAGAAATTGGCAGCGATGGCCTCGTTGGCCTTCGCCTCAACCTCCGCCTTCAACTGATCCGACAGCCCCTGCGTAGAGGAGAAGTCGAAGCGCATGTAGCCGGGCTTGTTGTACGAGCCGGCCTGCGTGGCAGTGGAGCCGACGAGCTCGCGCAGGGCCGCGTGCACGATGTGCGTCGCGGTGTGCGCCTGGCAGGAGCCATGGCGTGCTGCGGCGTCGACGCGCGCGTCGACGGTGGCGCCGAGCGGCAGCTCGCCGAACACCTCAACTCGGTGGACCACCAAGCCGGGCACCGGGCGCTGCACGTCGATCACGTCGAGCGTGAAACCGTCGCCGACGATCTGGCCGCGGTCGGCGTCCTGGCCGCCGGACTCCGCGTAGAACGGGGTCTCCTCGAGCACGATCTCGACGGTGGAGCCGTCGAGGGCGCGGTCGGCCGTCGAGCCGTTGGCGACGATGCCGCGCACCTTCGTGGCGACCGTGAGGTCCGTGTAGCCGAGGAACGGCACCTCGCCGGCCTCGCGGAGCTCTCGGTACACCTCGGTGTTGGCCGCGCCGCCCTTCTTCGCCTTGGCGTCCGCGCGGGCGCGGTCCTTCTGCTCCTTCATGAGCTCGTCGAACTTCGCGCGGTCGACGGACAGACCCTGCTCGGCCGCCATCTCCATCGTCAGATCGATCGGGAAGCCGTACGTGTCGTGCATCTTGAACGCCTGGTCGGCGGGCAAGGCGGTCTGGCTGGTGCTGCGGGCCTGGGCGACGGCGGTGTCGAACATCACCGTGCCGGACTGCAGCGTGCGCCGGAAGGTCTCTTCCTCCGCGGCGGCGGCCTCGCTGACGCGCGCCCACTGGTCGTCGATCTCCGGGTAGGACACGCGCATCAGATCGCGGGAAACGGGCAGGAGTTCGCCGAGCACCGGATCACCGACGCCGAGCAGGCGCATGGCGCGGATGACGCGGCGCAGCAGGCGGCGCAGCACATAGCCGCGTGCCTCGTTGCCGGGCGAGACGCCGTCGGTCATCAGCATGAGCGACGAACGTACGTGGTCCGCCACCACGCGGAACCGGATGTCGTCCTGCGCATCGGCGCCGTACTTGCGGCCAGAGAGCTCCGACGCCTTCGCGATGACGGGGAACACCTCGTCGATTTCGTACATGTTGGCGACGCCCTGCTTCAGCAGCGCGACGCGTTCGAGGCCCGAGCCGGTGTCGATGTTCTTCGCGGGAAGGGGGCGCAGCACGTCGAAATCGTCCTTCGCGCGGACGGCAGAGAGCTCCTCCTGCTGGAACACCAGGTTCCAGATCTCGAGGAAGCGATCCTCGTCGGCCTCCGGTCCGCCATCAGCGCCGAATTCGGGGCCACGATCGATGTAGATCTCAGAGCAGGGGCCGCCGGGCCCGGGGACGCCCATGTGCCAGTAGTTGTCCTTCAGCCCACGCTCCTGGATTCGTTCGCGCGGGATGCCAACCTTCTGCCACAGGTCGATGGTCTCTTGGTCGCCATGAAGGGCGGTGACCCACACCTTGTCGCCGTCAAAACCCCATCCGCCGTCGGCTTCGCTGCCCGTGACGAGATCCCAGGCGTAGCTGATGGCGCCTTCCTTGAAGTAATCACCGAAGGCGAAGTTGCCGAGCATCTGGAAGAACGTGCCGTGACGCGTGGTCTTGCCGACCTCTTCGATGTCGAGCGTGCGCACGCACTTCTGCGACGACACGGCTCGCTTGTACGGGGCCGGTTCGTCGCCGAGGAAGTAGGGCTTGAACGGCACCATGCCGGCGTTGACGAAAAGCAGCGTCGGATCGTTGTACAGCAGCGAGGCGCTGGGCACGACGGTGTGGTCGTGGCGAGCGAAGAAGTCGACGTAACGGCTCCGAATGTCGGAGGTCTTCATGGGTGTTGCCTTAGGTGATGGGTTGAGGGGTGATCAGTGAGATGCGGCGGGGATGTTGAGCTCGCGACGCAGTTCGGCTTCGCGCTCGTCCATGGCGGCCCGGAAGGTGCCCATGAAGTCGCCGAAGGTGGCGGCGGCTTGGTGCCCCTTCTCCGAGACCTGCTCTTGAACGCCCTTGGGCGTGAACCGGTGCATGATCTCGCGGCCCCGCAGGATGACGAAGATGGTCAGGCCCGCGCCCACCATCATCCAGAAGAGGCCCTTCACTTCTTCTTCCGTCCCTTGAAAGCCTTGCGCACGCCGTAGCTGAACGCGGCGGTCTTGACGAGCGGGCCACCCAAGGTGGCGGAGAACAGCGTCGACATCTGCGCGGCGTTCTCGCTCACGACGGTGGCGTGGCCGGACACCTTGCTAACGTCGTCGGTGACGAGGCTCAGCTTGGCCAGCTCGTCGTTGGTGGCCGTGACGGTGCCCTTCAACTCCTGCAGGATCGGCACCGAGTTGTGGCCGACGTCGCGGACTGTCAGCCGCAGTTCGTCCAGCACTTTGCCCAACTTCAGCAACGGAACGGCTGCGAGCGCCACGAAGACGCAGGCCGCGATAGCGGCGATCAAGCCGGCGATTTCTCCAGCACTCATGGGTTATGCCTCCTTTGACGGCAGTGGCGGTGTAACTCTAGCCGACGGCGTGGGGTTGACGAGTTGCCTGAGGAGCTCAACTCGCTCGGCGATCGCGGATTCCTGACCGTGCGTGGTGGGACGGTAGTAGTGCGTGCCGACGAGGTCGTCCGGCAAGTAGCGCTGTTCGACGACGCCGTGATCGAAATCGTGGGGGTACTTGTAGCCCTGGCCATGGCCGAGCTTCTCGGCGCCCGCGTAGTGCGCGTCGCGTAAGTGCGGCGGCACGATTCCGCCCTTTCCGGACCGCACGTCAGCGATGGCTTCGTCCAACGCCACATAGGCGGCGTTTGACTTTGGTGCGGTGGCGGCGGCCACCGTCGCGTGGGCCAAGGTAATCCTGGCCTCGGGCATGCCGAGGAGTTGGACCGCTTGGGCGGCCGCCACGCAGGTTTGCAGCACCCCGCCGGCGGCTAAGCCGATGTCCTCAGATGCGGAGATCATCAGCCGACGGGCGATGAACCGTGGGTCCTCCCCTGCTTCCAGCATCCGCGCCAGGTAATGCAGTGCCGCGTCCACGTCGGAGCCGCGGATGGACTTGATGAACGCGCTGATGATGTCGTAGTGCTGATCGCCGTCCTTGTCGTAGCGAACGGCGGCGCGGTCGGCCGACGACTCCACGGCAGCCTGACCGATGGTGTCCTCACCCATCGCGTCCGCAGCAGCTGCGGACTCCTCCAGCAGCGTCAGCGCGCGTCTCGCGTCTCCGCCAGAAAGGCGCAGGATCATCGTCCGTGCGTCGTCGGAGAGCGTGAAGTTGCCGCCGCCGGACGTGTGCACTCCACGCTCATCCGTGAGCCCCCGATCGAGCAAACCGGAGAGGTCCGCCTCGGTCAGCGGCTGTAGGCGCAGAAGCAGGGAGCGGGACAGGAGCGGCGAGATGACCGAGAACGAGGGATTCTCAGTGGTGGCGGCGATGAGCGTGACCAGTCGGTTCTCGACCGCCGGCAAGAGCACGTCCTGCTGCGCCTTGGAGAAGCGGTGCACCTCGTCGACGAACAAGACGGTGGCCTGCCCCCGGTTCAGTTCGCGGCGGGCCGCTTCGAGTTCGGCGCGCACCTCCTTGACGCCAGCGGTCACGGCTGAGAGCTCGACGAATCGGCGCTGGGTGGCTTGGCTGACCACGGATGCGATCGTCGTCTTGCCCACCCCGGGTGGGCCCCAGAGGAACACGGACATCGGTTGGCCCTCGGCCAGCCGGCGCAGGGGTGAGCCCGGGGCGAGAAGATGCTGCTGACCCACGATCTCGTCCAGCGATCGTGGGCGGAGCCGAACGGCCAGCGGCGCCTGCGGGTTTGAGGCGTCGCTCAGCGACCCACCGTGGCCGGCCGGGGTGGGATCTGGGTTGCCGAACAGGTCGAAGCTCACGTGCTCGACTCTATCCGGCCGATCTCGTGGTCATTCGGGCGTCTGCTCGGTGAGCGTGCGCACCTGGCCATCCCAGGCCGGGTGGACCTGCCGCAGGAGGAGGTTCAGGCCCTCCGGGTAAACGGTGTCGCCCTGGTTCAGGAGCGCGTCGAGCTCGTCGGGTGAGAACCATCGGTGCTGATCGAGCAGTTCGCGCTCCACCTCGGTCCACCCGTGGTCGACCACATCGGGCCGCACTCCGGGCACGCGACAGACGAAGAATTCCTCGTCCTGGCGCACGACGCGCTGCGCGAAGCGGAATGTTGCTCGGCGCCACGCGACGGGGCCGACGAGATCGGCAGCCGTCACGACGAGGCCCGTCTCCTCGGCCACCTCCCGCACTGCGGCCCCACGAGGGTCCTCCCCCGGCGCGATGCCTCCGCCGACGGTGAACCACCAACGGTGAGTGATGTCGTCGGGGTCGTGCCCCTCGACGAGCAGGAGTGATCCTGCGTCGTCGATGAGCATCGCCCTTGCCCCGCGGCGGAAGGGGATCCCATCTGAACCGGGAACCCACTCCTCGCCCAAGGGATGGGGCGACGGTGACGTCACTGGGCGGCCTGTGCCGGGGCCTCGTCCTTCTTCGGTTCCGGCTTGAAGTCCACCCCGGCTTCCTTGCGCTGCTGCGGCGTGATCGGGGCGGGTGCCTGGGTCAGCGGGTCGTACCCGCCGCCCGACTTCGGGAAGGCGATGACGTCACGGATCGATTCGGCCTTGCTGAGCAGGGCCACGATGCGGTCCCAGCCGAACGCGATGCCGCCGTGCGGCGGGGCGCCGTACTGGAAGGCGTCGAGCAGGAAGCCGAACTTCTCCTGCGCTTCCTCTTCGCCGATGCCCATGATCTTGAACACGCGCTCCTGTACGTCGCGGCGATGGATACGGATGGAACCACCGCCGATCTCGTTGCCGTTGCACACGATGTCGTAGGCGTAGGCCAACGCGTTGCCAGGATCCGTGTCGAACGTGTCGATCCATTCAGGCTTCGGCGAGGTGAAGGCGTGGTGGACGGCGGTCCAAGCGCCCTCACCCATGGCGACGTCGCCCTCAGCCTTGGCCTCGGAGGCGGGCTTGAACAGCGGAGCGTCGACCACCCAGAGGAAGCTCCATGCCTCCTCGTCGATCAGGCCGCAGCGCTCACCGATCTCGTTGCGGGCAGCGCCGAGGAGGTTCAGCGACGCGGACTTGTCTCCAGCCGCGAAGAAGATGCAGTCGCCGGGCTTGGCGCCGGTGGCCTCCGCCAGGGCCCCGCGCTCGGCGTCGGTGATGTTCTTGGCGACGGGACCGCCCAGCTCACCGTTCTCATCGAGGGTGACGTAGGCGAGGCCCTTGGCGCCGCGCTGCTTGGCCCATTCCTGCCAGGCATCGAACGTGCGGCGGGGCTGCGAGCCGCCACCGGGCATGACGATGGCACCGACGTACGGGGCCTGGAACACGCGGAAGGGCGTGTCCTTGAAGTAGTCGGTCAATTCTGTGAGCTCGAGGTCGAAACGCAGGTCCGGCTTGTCGGAGCCGTAGCGGTTCATCGAATCCAGGTACGTGAGGCGCGGGAACGGCGTGGTGAGCTCGATGCCCTTGAGCGCCCAGATCTCCTTCACCAAGGCTTCGCCCAGCTCGATGATGTCGTCCTGGTCGACGAAGCTCATCTCGATGTCGAGCTGCGTGAACTCGGGCTGACGGTCGGCGCGGAAATCTTCGTCGCGGTAGCAACGGGCGATCTGGTAGTAGCGCTCCATGCCGGCCAC
>DYZF01000037.1 GCA_020741375.1 Tessaracoccus flavescens | reverse complement strand
GGGCCGTCGTCGCTAGAGCCGCCGGCAGGCCCTGCACTGAGCGGACGTTGTGGCGTTGCGCGCGGCTTGCACTAGGGACGACGACGGCCCCTCGTCCTCGGGGCTCCGGCACTCAGATCCGGCAGGGGTTGCCGTGGTCGGGGCGAGCGGTGGTTAGTGCTCAACTCTCGGTGGGGTTCAGCGCGCGACTACCTGAACCGCGCCGGGCAGCACCTCGACGCGGAGACGGCTGACCGCGCCGATCACGTCCCCATCCACCTGGCACAGCACCGGCCGCTCGCACTCCACCGCGACCGCCGTCCCCGACCGGCGATCCAGCAGCCGATCCCGCGACCGCTGCAGCAACACCCCGGCGATCATCCGGCCGACGTCGCGCCCATTCAGGGGCGACGCGACCAGCACGTCGAGCCGACCATCCGTCGGATCCGCCGACGGCAGCAGCGTCACTCCCGCCATCAGCGAACCCACGTTCCCGATCTCCACCAATGAGGCGTCGCGCACCAACCGCTCGACTCCAGAACCCTCTTCTGCGACCTCGACGTCCCTCAACTCCGCGCGCCCGGTCTGGCCATCCTCCACCGCGACCTGCGTCGGCACCGGGATCGCCCGGATGTGCCGTCGACCAGCGACGACGTACGCCGCCTGCCCGGTCCACTTCTTCACCGTCTCGTTCGTGTCGGCCAGCACCGCCGCGTCGGCGCCCAATCCCACCATCACTGCCGCGACCCCGGAGCGACCACCGTCGGCCGACCAGCGCAGCAGATCGAGCGGCCGAGCCGCCCCGTCGACGGCGTACCTCACGGCCCGGCGTTTCGTCAGCGGGATGCGCAGGTTGCGCGCCAGCAGGTTGCCCGTTCCACTGGGCACCAAGCCGACCGGCACCGAACTCCCGACCAGCGACCCCAGCACCGAGCGAACCGTCCCATCGCCACCGACGACGAGCACCAAGTCCACCCCAGCCGCCAGGGCGGCCCGACCCTGCCCGGCGCCCGGGTCGGCCGCTGTCGTCTCCAGCCACAAGGGTGGCGCCCATCCCCGACGGCTCAACTCGCGCTCGATCAACCTCCGCACCCCCGCCGGCCGGTGCAGGCGTGAGGCGTGGACGATGACGGCGGCGCGCCTCATGACCGGACGGGTTTCCTGACGAAGAGCCACGGCACGACGGCGAGCGCCATCACCGCAGCCGTGGCCGCGAACGCCCAGCCGAAGCCGACGGCGTCAGCGATCGCCCCGGCCAGCAGCGTGCCGGCGATCGACCCTAGGTCTGTCGCCATCGAATACGTGGAGAGCGCCTGGCCGCCGTTGCGGTTGGAGCCGATGATGTCGGCCAGCATCGCCTGCGAGGCGGGGGCGATGAACGCCGCCCCGGCGCCGGCCGCCAGCGAGAGCCCCAAGAAGACCGGCAAGGAATCAGACCAGCCGAAGAACACCGTCGCCACCGCAGAGAACGCCAAGCCGATCATGAGGAACGGACGGCGACCCTTGCGGTCGATCCATCGCCCAGTCCACTGCTGAGCAATCGCGTTGCCCAGCGCGAAGAGAGTCAGCCCAATGCCAGCGGCCGCCTCGCCGATGCTCGCAACCGACGCCGCCATGAGCGGCAGCAGCGCGATCCGCACGCCAAAGTTCGACCAGCCGTTGGCGAACCCCGTCACCAGCAGCGCCCGGTAGTGGGGCAGCGCCATCGCCTCTGCCAGCGACATCTTCTCTTGGGTGTCGGCCGCGACCGGACGCCCGCCCGGGCCGCCCCGCAGGAAGATCGCGACCACCAGCAGCGCGATATACACCGCCCCGGCATAGATGAAGAACGGGATCCGCAGCCCGAAGCCCTGCAAGGCCGAGCCGAGGATGGGGCCACAAATGTTGCCCAATAGAAAGGCCGTGCCGTACAGCGACGACGTCCGCCCGCGCTGCGACGGCGGCGCCAAGCGCACCAGAAGGCCCATCGACGCCACCGTGAACATCACCGAACCGACGCCACCCAAGCCGCGGAACAGCAACAGCGACCAATAATCCGTCGCCAAGCCGCTCAACACGCTGGACGTGGCGACGATGAAGAGCCCAGCAAGGTAGATCCGACGCTCACCCAGCTTGGCGATCAGCGCACCGCCGGCCGGGGCGAAGATGAGCCGGACGAAGGCGAACACCGACACGATCGCCGACGCCGCCATCACGCCCACGTCGAAGGACTTCGCGAACTGAGGCAGAACCGGCGCGACGATGCCGAAACCGAGCGCGATCAACAGCGCTGAGGCAACCAGCACCCAGATCTCCGCCGGCACCTTCTGCCGGCTCGTCGCGACCTCCACGCCACTCCTTCTCATGTCCTGCGTCCCAGACGCGCGTTACCCCTGCCCCACAGGCGCGAATGTACGTCGCGGCAACCCTATCTCCGACCCCTGACAGACGCACACCCCCGCCGTGCGCCGACAAGGAGGAAAAACAGGCGCGCGACGGGGGTGCGGGTTCAGGGGGTTAGGCGGCGGCGTTCGTCACCGCCGCCGAGCCGGGGTTGCCGGCCACGTCAGCGCTGCTGACCTGCCCTTCACCCACGGGGCCGTCACCTGGAAATCGGCGGCCCAGTCGCCCACGAAGATCTCGCCCTTCTTGTCGGCCACCATCGCGCCGACGCGCTCACCGGAGGCGTCGGGGTTCGCCACCACGGTCGGCTTGCCGTCGCGGATGATGACGATCGAATCGGAGCAACCGAACGCCAGCGTGTTGTTCACGACGGTCTCGCCGTGAAGGTCGGCGCACTCGACGGTGGACGTCACCGCGCCCTTGTCGTCGACCACCTCGATGGTGTCGGGCAGCGCGTCGTCACCCTTCTGCGTCATGGCCCACGTGCCGTCGCCCAGCGGGACGATGACGCCATGGTGCGGCTCCTTCGTCTTCATCTCCAGAAGCCCGTGGAGTTCCTTCTCCAACAGCGCCTCGCTGATCGCTCCCTGCACAAGGCGTAGCTATTCGGCACGGATCGGAGGGATATAGCCAGTTCGTGCCGAATAGCTACGGTCTGTGCCGTGGCCGACGACATGCCCGTCTCAGCGGTGGCGGAAGCGGTCCGGTAGGGGAGGAAGCCGCGACCGTCGGTAAGGTTGGACCCATGATTGATCCCAAGTGGCTCCGCGTCGATCCCGACCGCGTCCGACGCTCCCAGGCCGCCCGCCGCGCCTCGGTTGAGCTCGTCGACGACCTCATCGCCGCCGACGAGACACGCCGCCAGTCCATCCTCACGTCGGAGACGCTGCGCGCCGAGCAGAAGAGCCTCGGCAAGCAGGTGGCGCAGGCCAAGGGCGACGAGAAGACCGCCCTCTTGGAGCGCACCAAGCAGCTCGCGGCCGAGGTGAAGGCCACCGCGGCGGCCACCGCCGAAGCCGAGGAGAAGTTCGACGAACTG
>DYZF01000036.1 GCA_020741375.1 Tessaracoccus flavescens | reverse complement strand
GGTGAGATCGACGGCGGATCCTCCGCGGGGCTGCCACACCTTGAGGAAGGCCATGGCGACGCCAACGCTGACGACGGCGGCGAAGATCTCGGTGAGGTTGTACAGCGGCGTGGCGGAGACGATCCACTTGGTGATGCCGAAGGTGACGCCGACGACGAGCCCGAAGGGCCAGCACTGGGAGAGGCCGCGCTTGCCGTCCATGACGGCCAGCAGCAGGAACGGCACCACGAGGCACAGGAGTGCAGTGAGGCGACCGGTGATGGGCGAGATCGCCAGCACGTCGTCGAAGCCGCCGGTCTTGGCGGCCATCAGCACGGGCAGGCCGACGGCGCCGAACGCCACCGGCACCGTGTTCGCCAGCAGCGCGATGAGCGCGGAGCGCAGCGGGGCGAAACCGATGCCGATCAGCATGGCGGCGGTGATCGCGACGGGGGCGCCGAAGCCGGCGAGGGCCTCCAGCAGGCCGCCGAAGCAGAACGCGATCAGCAGGCCGAGCACGCGGGGGTCGTCGCTGATGAGGTAGAACGTCCGGCGAAGGTCGTCGAAGCGGCCAGACGCCACGGTGACTTCGTACATCCAGATGGCGGTGAGCAGGATCCAGATGATGGGGAAGATGCCGTAGACGAAGCCGTGCGCGCTCGTGGACAGGGCGCTCAGCAGGGGCATGTTGAAGGCGAACACCGCCACCAGCAGCGCGACGAGCCACGAGAACGGGCCGGCGAGGTGCGCTTTCCAGCGCAGCCCACCGAGCGTGATCAGCATGGCGATCACGGGCAGGGCGCCGACGAGGGCAGAGAGCCATTGGGCACCGAGCGGGTTGGTGCTGGGTTGGAAGACTTCCAGAAGCATTGGTGAACTCCGTCGTTCATATGGTCTGACCAATGTGATTGGTCTGACCATAAGTCCTCAGGTCTCGTGTGTCAAGCGCATCTGCGACACAATGGAACCCATGACCACCGGCGGCTTCGACACTGTGCTGGATTTCCTGACGACGGAGATCCTCGAAGGTCGAGCGCCGGCCGGATCGCGCCTGCCCAATGAGCGCGAACTCGCCGCCCAATTGGGGGCCAGTCGCAGCGCGGTGCGCGAGGCCATCAAAGTTCTCCAGGCCCAAGGCGTTGTGACGTCGTCGACGGGGCCAGGGCGGGGTACGCGCGTCGCAGCCAGCCAAGGCGCGGCCTTCGGCCGGATGCTGAAGCTGCACGTGGCGCTCGAGGCGGTGTCTTTCGCCGAACTGACCGAGACGCGCGTCGTCCTCGAGCGGGCGGCCGCCGAAGCCGCCGTCGGGGGCAGGGGACTGTCAGCGGTGCGTCAGTTGGCGGCCGAGATGGTCGACGTCACGGACCCGGCGGCGTTCAACGATCTCGACACCGCCTTCCATGTGGCCATCGCCTCCGTCGGCGCCAACCGGCTGATCCGCGACATGACGATCGCCATCCGAGAGGCCGTCGCCAGCCGCATTCTGGACGCCGAGCAGCGCCTGACCGATTGGGAGGGCCTACGTCAGCAGCTGGTGCAGGAACACGAACGCATCCTCAGCGCCATCGAGGCGGGCGACGGCGCGCACGCCGCAGACCTGTGCGAGGCGCACATCCGGGGCGCCCACGACGCCCTGGGGTGAGTCAGAGGATCTGGTTGAGCAGGCCGGTGTCGACGTCGTAGATGAAGCCGCCAACCTCCGCCTGGCCCTTCACCAACGGGTGGCTCGCGACGGCGTCGACATCGCGCCGGAGCTGGCCCAGCTGATCGGGGTTGGATCCGAAGTTGATCCAGGAGGAATCCACGCCGGTCTTCTCCGCGATGATGTGGCGAAGCTGATCGTCGGTGCGTGACGCCATGGCGCAGCGGGTGTGCGGGATGATCATGATCCGGTTGACCTGCAGGAGCTGCACACTGAGGGCACAGCCCGTGAGCACCGAGGAGGACACCTTGCCGCCGGGGGAGCGCAGGATCTTGGCGTCGCCGAGCTTGAGGCCCAGCATGCCGAGCGGCTCGATACGGGAATCCATGCACGTGACGACGCACACGCCGGCGCGGGCGATGCCGTCGAAGTAGCCGTCCTCGAACGTTTCCGCGTACTCGGCGTTGGCTTTCAGTAGGTCGTCGAAACTCATTGTGTTTCCCCTTTCGAGGGAACCCTACTGCGCTTCCACCTCTGCAGCCCCACGGCCGGCGAGCATTGTCACTGGCTGAGACACGGGGGTGCCGGAGCCGTCACGACGACCCTGTTCCGTCGGCAGCGCCACCGGTGAGCCGCTGCCCGCGGCCGCGACCACCGGGGAGTGACCGATGGCCGCGATGAGCAGGGAATCCTCGCCCTTCAGGAAGCGGTGCGCGCGCACGCCGCCCGTTGCGCGCCCCTTCGACGGGTATTCCGAGAGTGGGGTGACCTTCGCCAGCCCCGTCTCAGTGCCCGGCAGGGAATCCGACGAGCCGGAGATGGTCACCACGTCGTCGGTGGCGGGGTTCACCGCGCCGAACCAGATCACCTTGGCGTTGGCCGCCAACTTGATGCCGGCCATGCCGCCACCGCTGCGCCCCTGCGGGCGGACGGCGCTGGCTGCGAAGTGCAGGAGCTGCGCGTCGGAGCTGATGAAGGCCAGGTGGTCGTCGGCCGAGGGGAGTTCCACCGCGCCGACCACTTCGTCGCCGTCGTCGAGGCGGATGACGTCCCAGCTGTCCTTCGACAGCGTCTCCGGGTTGACCCGTTTCACGACGCCGCGTTCGGTGCCGAGGGCCAGACCGAGGGAGTCTGGGCTGAGAGTGGTGAGTGCCAGCGGACGCTCTCCCTGCTCAAGGGGCCACAGCTCGTGGGCCAGCGACCCGCCTTGCAGGCTGGGCGCCGAGGAGGTGAGGGGCACCGTCGGCAGCTCGATCGCGCGGCAGCGGATGAGGCGACCGCGATTGGTGACGACGCCGAACTCGCCGTGCGCCGTCGACCGGATGCGGGAGACCACCACGTCGTGCGCGGCGCGGCCCTCGGGGGTGATCACGTCGTCGCTGTCGGTGCGGGCCACCAAGCCGGAGCCGCTGAGCAGGATCCAGCAGGGATCGTCTGCCACTTCGAGCGGCGCCGCGACCTTCGTCGGGGCCCCGGACGACGCCAGCAGCACGGTTCGGCGCGGGGTGCCGAACTCCTTGGCCACGTCGGCCAGTTCCGTGCCGACGACGCGACGCAGGACGGCGTCGTTGTCGATGATCTCGCGCAGGCCCTCGATGGTGGTGCCTAGTTCGTTGGCTTCCTTCTCCAGTTCGATCGTGGAGAACTTGGTGAGGCGGCGCAGCTGCATGTCGAGGATGTAGTTGGCCTGCGTCTCGGTGAGATCGAACGCGCCGATGAGGCGGGTGCGGGCCTCGGCGACATCGTCGGAGGAGCGAATGATGGCGATCACGTCGTCGATGTCGGCGATGGCGATGATCAAGCCGCGCACCAAGTGGAGGCGTTCCTCGGCCTTGGCGAGCTTGAACCGGGTGCGCCGCAGCACAACTTCGAGCCGGTGGTTGAGGTAGACCTCCAGCATTGCCTTCAGCGGCATGGTTTGGGGCTGGCCGTCGACGAGTGCGACGGCGTTGATCGCGAACGAATCTTCCAGCTTTGTGGCTTTGAAGAGCTGTTCGAGGAGTGCCTCGGGGTTGATGCCGTTCTTGACCTCGATCACGAGACGGGTGCCGTTGGCCAGGTCCGTGAGGTCCTTGACGTCAGCGACGCCGGTGATCTTCTTGTCCTGGACGCCCTTCTTGATCTGCTCGATGATCTTCTCGGGGCCGATCATGTAGGGCAGCTCGGTGACGACGATGCCCATGCGTCGCGGGGAGACCTTCTCGATGCGGGTGGTGGCGCGGAGTTTGAGGGTGCCGCGACCGGTGGCGTAGGCGTCGCGGACGCCGTCGAGGCCGACGATCTTGCCGCCGGTGGGGAAGTCTGGGCCGGGGACGTGGCGCATGAGCTCGTCGAGTGTCACGTCGGGGTTGCGCAGCAGCTGCTGGAGTGCGGCGACGATCTCCACCAGGTTGTGCGGCGCGATGTTGGTGGCCATGCCGACGGCGATGCCGGTGGCGCCGTTGACCAGGAGGTTGGGGAAGGCGGCCGGGAGGACCGAGGGCTCGGATTCCTTACCGTCGTAGTTGGGCTTGAAATCGACGGTGTCCTCGTCGAGTCCGCGGGTCATCGCGACGGCGGCGTCGGCCATGCGGCATTCGGTGTAACGCATGGCGGCCGGGCCGGCGTCGAGGGAGCCGAAGTTGCCGTGGCCGTCGACCAGCGGCAGGCGCATGGACCAGGGTTGGGCGACGCGGACCAGCGCGTCGTAGATGGCGGTGTCGCCGTGGGGGTGCAGGACACCCATCACTTGGCCGACGACGCGGGCGCACTTGACGTGGCCGCGGTCTGGCCGGATGCCCATGTCGTCCATGGAGAAGAGGATGCGTCGCTGCACGGGCTTGAGGCCGTCGCGGGCGTCGGGGAGTGCGCGGGAGTAGATCACCGAGTACGCGTACTCGAGGAACGAGGTTTCCATCTCCTCCGTGACGTCGACGTCGAGGATGTGTTCTTCCTCGTTCAGTTCATCGTCGACCGTCCGCTTCGCCATCAACGAACGCCTCCTCGGGGTCAGTGGGATTTACAGCAACCCGCGCAGCTTATCGCCCAAACCGTCGCCATCCGGTGCACGAACCTCCGGTGCGGTGGCAGGTTCCCACGTTTGATCGGTTGCGGGCACCTCGACGGGGAGGCCGTGGGCCAGCGCGTGCTCGCCCGGCGTGAGCTGGCGGATGGCCCGCGCCTTGACGTGTTCGGGCTGGAGGGAGGCGAACTCTCCGTAGAGGTCTGGGTCGTGTTGGCCGTCGTCGCCGACGAGGAGCCACTTGATGTTGGGCAGGTCGCGGGCGAGCTCCCGCAAGCAGCGTCGTTTGTGGTCCGGGCCGCTTCGGAACCAACCGGTGTTGGTGGGGCCCCAGTCGGTGAGCAGCACCGGCCCCTTGGGGATGCCGTGGCGGGCGCTGAAGCGCTGGATCATGGGGTACGTGTTCCACGCGCCGGTGCTGACGTAGATGATTGGCGCGCCGGGGTGCTCCTTCAACAGCTGCTGGTACAGCCGGGCCATGCCGGGCACAGCCTGTCGCGCCTGCTCGGTGAGCACGAAGGAGTTCCACGCGGCGATCAGGGGGCGGGGCAGCCAGGTGGAGAGGATCGTGTCGTCGATGTCGCTGACGATGCCGAAATCGACGTCGTCGGCGATGATCTGCACGCTGGCCAGCGCGGAGGAACCACCAGCGCCCTCGATGGCGAGGTGGTGCCAGCCGGGCTCCAAGCCCGGGTTGTGGATACGCACGTCGATGTACCCGCCCCGATCGGCGTGGGCCTCCACCCGCTGCTCGCCGACGACGACGGTGACCGTCGCTTTCACTTGCGGCGCGGAGATGAAGTTGCGCCAGCCACGCCGGTAGATGAGGGCTTGGGCCGCCTGAACGATCCCGGCTTGCTGCGGCGGACGCAGCACCACCCGGCCGAGGATGCGGATGTGCTCCGCGTTTCCGTAGCCCGTGTAGGCGGTGATCGACTCCTCCCAGCCGCGGCGGCGGAGCCAGCGGTTGAGCAGGGACGTGAAGCGGTCCTCGATGCGGGCGGCGAAGAAGGGGCGGGAGGCCATGGCCCCAAACTTAGTGCAACGTGACAGAATGGGAGCGTGCCCAAGCCCGTCGACACCAACCATCTGCTGCCCCGCGACCTCGTGTCAGAGATTGCAGAGTGTGGGTTCTACCCGTCGCTGGTGATCGACAGTGTGGAGCTGGGCCTCGGCGGCCGGGAGGCGCTGGACTTCTTGGTCCAGCACGAAGCGACGTTCGCCGGCCACGAGCTGCATCGTCACATGACGGTGCTCGTGCGTACCGAGAACCAGCTGCTGATCTGCCACATCGACGAGGGCGAGGGCGCCCGTCGTGAGGCCATCGCGTCCACGGAGATCGTGGCGCTGCGGGCCATCGATTCCGTGGTCGTCACCCGTGCCCTCAGCGAGCCTGAGCATCTCGGTGGGCTGCACGAGGCGTGGCTGTCGATCGTGTGGGGTGCCGCCCGCCGCGTCGATCTTGGCCCCGCCGCCTGCGAAGATCCCAACTGCGACGCGGACCACGGCTACACCGGCGTGATCCAGCCGGACGACATCACCGTGCGGATGTCGCCCCAGGCCGACGGCGACAACGCCCGGCGACTGATCGCGTTCGGCGCCAGACTGCAAGGAGCTATTGGCTGATGTTCGACGGATTCGTCGACCCCCGCTACGACGGACCGGCGCTGGCCAACCTGATGCCCAGCGTCGCCGCGCGGCTGCAGGGCGCCTTGCCGATCATCGACATCCCCGTGGCCACGAAGTACGTGGTGCTGCTGGTGGACGGCTTGGGCTGGCATCAGCTGCGCGAGTACGCCGATCACGCCGAGACGATGGCCCAGTTGCAGGAATCCGCGCTCAAGCTGACCTGCTCTGTGCCGTCCACGACGGCCACGTCGCTCACCTCGCTGGGCTGCGGCGCCACCCCCGGCGAACACGGCGTCATGGGCTACAGCTTCTACGAGCCCGCGGCCGGCCAGGTGATCAACGCGTTGACGTGGGAGGGCGGCCCGGAGGATCTCAGCACGTTCGCCCAAGTGCCCACCACCTTCCAGCGGTTGGGCAGCCAGGGCCGCCCCAGCGCGGCGGTGACGCTGGGCCGCTTCGCCGGCAGCGCGCTGACTCGGCTCGCCTTCGACGGCACCACGCTCTTCCCCGTCTCGGCGGAGGGTGACGCGGAGGCCTTCGGTGGGCTCGTCAACGACGCCCTCCGTTCCGCCGACGTCGTCTACTGCTACGAGCGCATGCTCGATCACGACGGTCACGGCTTCGGCGTGGGTTCGTGGCAGTGGCTCGAGCGCATCGGCATCGTCGACGACCTCGTCACTCATCTGCGCGACGAGCTGCCCAGCGACGTGTGCCTGCTCGTCACTGGCGATCACGGCATGATCAACATCCCCGAGACCTCCCGCCTGTACGCGGAAGACGAGTCGCGTCTGGGCGGCTACACCCATCTGGGTGGGGAGCCACGGTTCCGGCACATCTATGGCGACGACGCGCGCGCCTTGGCGTGGGCTTGGGAGAGCGTGCTGGGCGAGCGGGGCGATGTGCTGCGCCGCGAGGAAGCCATCGCGGCCGGCTGGTTCGGGCCTCAGGTGACCGCCCTGAGCGAGGCCCGCATCGGCGACGTCGTGGCGGCGATGCGCGGCGACTTCGCCGTCATGAGCTACCAGAACCCGGGCGAGTTCTCCCTCGTCGGCATGCACGGATCGTTGACCGCCCCAGAGATGGAGGTACCCCTCCTGATCCACGGCGGCGCCCGATGAGGATCGGTCTGCTGATCGACGATTTCTTCCCGGCCTCGGGCGGAATCGGGCGCTCCATGCAGACGCAGATGGAGGAGCTGACCGCCCAAGGGCACGAGGTGACGCTGATCGCACCAGACCGGCATCTTGAGAAGCCCCGCGTCGGGCGGGTCATCGAATGCCCGACCATCTACCGCGACGGGCTCCCGGCCCACCTGAGCGTGCTGCATCCGACGGAGCGCCGCGCCCGCCTCATCAACAAGGTGGCGAAGCTCGACGTCGTCCACTCGCAAACCGACCGGGGCGCCTTGGTGCTCGCAGCCCGGCTGGCGCGGCTGCAGAACATCCCGCACGTCCACACCTTCCACGCCAACATCGCCGGCACGCACACCGTCTTGCCGTTCGCGTCGTTCTGGGGAACCTGGGCCTACGAGCTGCTGACCACACGAGCTCTGGCGATGGCCACGAAGCGCCCGCCCCGGTTCTACTCGTCGCTGCCGCCGTTCAGCAAAGAAGTGGACGCCCACAACATCTTCTCGCGCATGGATTGGCGCTCCTACGGCTGGATCGCGGCGCACGTCGATCTGGTCACCAGCCCGGCGCAGTACATGTTGGACAATATCGAGCGCGCCGTCGGCGGGCCCATCGACGGCATCGCCATCCCGAACGCCTACAACCGGCCCATGCGCGACGCGATCGCGGCCACGACGCGCAACCGTCGCTCCGACACGGTGCGGTTCCTCAGCATCGGTCGGCTCTCGGCCGAGAAGCGGCTGAGCGTGTTGATCAAGGCGTTCAAGAAGGCCAACCTGCCCAACGCCGAGCTCGTCATCGTCGGCGACGGCGATCAGCGCAAGAAGCTGCAGGCGCTCGCGGGAGACTTCCCGGGGATCGACTTCCGCGGCCACCTCAGCGATCGTTCCGCCATCGCCTACGAGCTCGCCAACGCCGACACCTTGGTGCTCAGCTCCTACCGGTTCGACGTGCAGCCCATGGTGATCGTCGAGGCGGCGCTGGCCGGTTTACCCACGCTCTACTGCGACGACCGTCTCACCACCGGTCTCACCGACAGCTCGGCGCTCCTGACAGAACCCGACTATCGCTCGCTCGCCAGAGGCATGGCTAAGATGGCCGATCCGCAGACCCGCGCGGCCTACTCTGCGGCAACCGTAGAGCTGGTCGAGAAGATGTCGCCCGCCACCATGGCGGCGTCCTACGTGGCTGCCTACAACGAGGCAATCGAGAGAAAGGCGGCTCGTGGCTGAGCTGGTGTTCCACACGGGTCCGATGGACTGCGGCAAGTCAACCTTGGCGCTGCAGCTGGATTACACGCAGTCCACGCACGGCCGGAAGGGCCGCGTCTTCACCTCGCAGGATCGCTCCGGCAAGGCCGTCATCACGTCCAGGCTGGGCCTGTCCGCCGAGGCCATTGAGGTGGACCCGGAGTTCGACTTCTGGACCTACATCATCCGCGAACTGACCACCGGGCACCGCGTCGACTACCTTGTCGCCGATGAGGTGCAGTTCTACGCCGCGGAGCAGATCGATCAGCTGGCCCGCATCGTCGACGAGTTGCAGCTCGACGTCTACGCGTTCGGCATCCTGGCCGATTTCCGGACCAAGCTATTCCCCGGCTCCCAGCGGCTAATCGAGCTCGCCGACCGCGTGGAGACCTTGCCGCTCGGGCCGCTGTGTTGGTGCGGCGCCCGCGGCACGCACAACGCGCGCACCGTCGACGGGCTGATGGTGACCGAGGGCTCGCAGGTGGTCGTCGGCGACACGGTCGGCGAGGGTGAGGTGCGCTACGAGGTGCTGTGCCGGGCGCATCACCGTCGGCGCGTCACGGCGCACAAGGCCAAGGCGACGCTCTCGCCGGAACCGCTGCCGTTCGACCCGGACAACTTCTAGGCCGGTTCTGCGCTGAATCGCAGCGGCTGGGCTACTTGGTGGGCCCGCCGAACATGATCTCGTCCCACGAGGGCACCTTCGCGCGGCGACGGCGTCCCTTCGGCTTGGGCGCGGGTTCGGCCGGGGCCTCGCCGTCGTCCACCAGAGCATCCTGCGTGGGTTCGGTGACGTCGTCGCCTTCGCCGATGACTTCGCGCACCATTGTGGGCTCGTCGTCGCTCTGGGAGTCGTCGCTCTGGGAGTCGTCGCTCTGGGAGTCGTCGCCATCGGATTCGGGGAGTGCCTCGTCGACGGCGGCATCACCGACGGCGTCGTCCGGCTCGGCCGGGAGGGCCGGTGCAGCGGTGGGGGCATCCTCGTCGGCGGGACGCTTCTTCGGCAGCGGACTCGCTTCAGGCGCGTCGTCGAGGCCGGTGTAGATGCGCACGGAATCCTCGCTGACGCCGCTCAAC
>DYZF01000035.1 GCA_020741375.1 Tessaracoccus flavescens | reverse complement strand
AAGATGATGGCGGGCGCATTCTCCTTGGCCTGGGTGAAGAGGTCGCGGACGCGGGAGGCGCCGACACCGACGAACATCTCGACGAAGTCCGAACCGGAGATGGAGAAGAACGGCACGTTGGCCTCGCCGGCGACGGCGCGGGCCAGCAGCGTCTTACCTGTGCCGGGAGGGCCGTAGAGCAGGACGCCCTTGGGGATCTTGGCGCCGAGCTTCTGGAACTTGGCGGGCTCGGCGAGGAACTCCTTGATCTCTTCCAGTTCCTCGACGGCCTCGTCGGCGCCGGCGACGTCACCGAAGGTGGTCTTCGGGGTGTCCTTGCTGACGAGCTTGGCCTTGGACTTGCCGAACGACAGCGGCCCGCCAGAGCCGCCGCCGGACATCGACCGCATGATCCAGAAGAACAGCAGGATCATCAGCAGGAACGGCAGGCCCGTGTAGAGGAAGGTGGAGAGCAGGCTGGGGGTGGGGTTGCGACCCGCCCAGTTCTCCAGCGTGCCGGCGGCCTTGCGCTCTTCGAGCAGCGGGATGATCTCGTCAACCTGATTGCCCACCCACGCCGACTGGGTCTTCTTGCCGTCGGCGTCGGTGATCTGGATGGCCTGCTCGCCGTCGACGAGCACAACCTCCTTCAGCTTGGTATCGCCGCGGAGCACTTCGAGGCTCTCTGCGGTGGTGACCTGCTGGAAACCGGTCATCGCGCCGATGGCCTGCATTCCGAGCAGCACAAACACGAGGCTGATCAGAATCCACGCCATGGGGCTTTTGAAGAACTTCTGCAAAGCACGGCCGTTCTAGTGAGGGACGGAGGTGCCGCCGCTGAGCGTCACACGTGACGCCCACCTATGCGGAGGCGCACCGAAACCTTACCAGCGGGCGACAATTCTCCCGCGGGCTTCAGCGGCGGGCTGAACGGCGACGGCTCCGTGACCGAGCCCCAATGCACGCAGCGTCAGCTGTAGACGTGCGGCGACAGCGTGCCGACGTCGCGCAGATTGCGGTACTTGCCCGCGTAATCGAGCCCGTAGCCGACGACGAACTCGTTGGGGATCTCGAAGCCCACGTACTTGACCGGAACGTCCATCTGGGCGGCCTCGGGCTTGCGGAACATCGTCATGATCTCCAGGCTGGCCGGCCCGCGCGACGCGAGGTTGCTCATGAGGTAGCTGAGCGTGAGGCCCGTGTCGATGATGTCCTCCACCACGATGACGTCGCGCCCCTCAAGATCAGTGTTGAGGTCCTTGAGGATGCGCACCACACCGCTGGACTGGGTGCCCGCCCCGTACGACGACACCGCCATCCAATCCATCTCGACGTGGCTGCGCATGGCGCGCTGCAGATCGCTCATGACCATGACGGCGCCGTTGAGGACGCCCACCAGCAGGACGTCGCGACCTGCGTAGTCAGCGTCGATCTGCGCGGCGACCTCGGCCACTCGCGCCTGAATCTGATCGGAGGTGAAGAGGACCTTCTCGAGGTCTTGCGAAACGTCAGCTGCATCCACGCATCCGACACTAGCGCCTACCCACGACCTCCGCGGAACGCCAGCCATCCGTCGACCCGTTCGACGGCGCCGCCCGGCACCGCGACCGCGCCCTGGCCGCGCCAGTCGTCCACCAACGCCGCGACCGCGAGCACGTGCGCCTGCGACACCGTCGGCGTGCGCCGGGTGAGCCACTGGTGGATGGCGCGACGGCGAATCGCCGGGTGCAGCTCGGCGAGCGCCCGCGCGTCGAGGGTGTCCCCGGCGGAGGCGGCAGCGGCGACGGCGTCGAGGTACTCGGCGTCGGCGCGGGCCAGCGAGGCGGTGCGGGCGAGGCTGGCGCTGAGGTCGCGACCGAAGCTCTCATTGAGCGTGGCGAGCGCCTGGCGGGCTTGGACGCGGGCGAAGCGTGGGTCGTCGTTCATCGGGTCGTGCCAGGGCTCGACGCCCCAATCGCGGCAGGCGTCGACGGTGTCGGCCCGGCGCAGATCGAGGAGCGGGCGGATGAACGAGCCGCGGACGGGGGCCATGCCGGCCAGCGACCGCGTGCCAGACCCGCGCAGCAGGCCGAGCAGGACGGATTCGGCTTGGTCGTCGAGCGTGTGGCCGAGCAGCACCGGGTGGCCGGGCGCGCTGAGGGCGGCGAGCCGGGCGTCGCGGGCGGCGGCCTCCACGCCGTCGGGCGAGTCCGGGACGTCGACGGCGACGACCCGCGTCGGCAGCCCCCGCTCCCCCAACACCTCCGCGACCCCCGCCGCAATGTCCCCGGAGCCCTCCTGCAGTTGATGATCGACGACGATCGCGCCCGCCACCACGCCCTTCCGGGGCGCGGCCCAGAGCGTGCCGAGGGCGAGGGCGAGCGAGTCTGCGCCGCCGGAGACACCCACCGTCACCTCGCCGCCGTCGGGCAACGCGGCCAGCACGGCCTGCGCCACGCGCAGCGCCGCCGGCCCGAGCTCCCGCCTAGCCATGGACCCGGGCGATCCAGGCGGGCGGATCCGCGATCTCGGCGGCCGTCGGAAGATTCTCGGGCGCGTCGAACGCCCGGCGCAGCCCGCGGTTGCCCTTCAGGCTGGCCACCTTCGTGCAGAAGGCCAAGCCATCGCGGTATTGGGCGCCCTTGTCGAAGGTCGCGGACAGGCGGCCGAGCAGGCCCGGCCTCTCCGGCCGCGTGAACGCCTTGCGCAACTGCCGAACGGTGCGGATGCGCATGCGCGCGGCGGTGTCGGCGACGTGATCGGCGTGGCCCTCGAGGAAGGTCATGGTGGCCTTGATGTCAGCCATCGCGCCACCCTCACCGGACAGGATCGCCGCGGCGTCACCGGAGCGCGCCCACCCCTTGAGCCCGTCGAGGAGCGGGACGTCGTCGGTGAGCATGCTCTGGATCCGGGTCGCGAGGTATTCGCGCAGCCACGGGGCGCGCTGGAACTGCAGCGCGTGGGTCTGTTCGTGCAGCGCGATCCACAGGCGGAAGTGTTCGGGGACGAAACCGCGGGTGCGCTCGTGCTGCAGGATCGTCGGCGCCACGAGGTAGAGGGCGTCGTCGCCGGTGAACGGGTCGTATTGGCCGAGAAGCTGCGGCCCGATCTTCCCGATCGCGGTGCCGGCGACGAGTCCGTTGAGGACGCCGCGCGCCGAGGTGCGGAGCCCGGGCTCGCGTTCGGGCAGGCCCAACTGATCGACAGCGCCGTCGGTCATGCGCTGCACCGCCCGGCCCCAGCCGGCCCAGTCCACCACCCGGATCTCGCCGGCGCCGGCCCCGGGCAGCTCCATGTGGCGGGCCCCGATCCGTCCGGCCTCACGCGCCAGAACGCGCAGCGAGGCGACGAACTGGGTGAGCTCGCGCGGGGAGATCTCCGGCAGTTCACCCGAGGAGGCGCGGGAGACCCGGCGAGCGAGGCCCCAGCCGACGGTTGGCGCGAAATCCATCAGCAGCCACACGCCGTGACGACACCGGCCGCCTGATCCGCCCAGATCTTCGCGTACCAGCCGGCGGGGCTGCCGTTGACGAAGAAGGCGAAGGCGACGAGACGGCCGTCGGCGGTCATCGTGGTGCCGGACAGGGTGGACACGCCGCTGAGGGTGCCGGTCTTGGCCCTAGCAACGCCGCGGGCGGGGCTGGAGACGGGATCGGTGAAGCGGTCGGCGAGCGTGCCGGTGACGCCCGCCGTCGGCAGCCCGTCGAGGATCACCGACAGGCGAGGGGTGGACGCGAGCGCGCGCATGGCCTTGACCAGCGATTGCGGCGTGACGAGGTTGCTGCGCGAGAGGCCGGACGCGTCGTGCAGCACCATGCCGGGGTCCCAGAGGCCGAGCGCGGTCAGCTGCTCCTGGATGGCGGCGACGGAGCCGGCGAACGTGGCTGGGTGGCCGGTCTTGAGCGCGAGTTGGAAGCCGAGCACCTCGGTGAAGGAGTTGTTGGAGCGCTGCATGGCCGTCTCGACGAGCACGTGCATCGGCAGCGATTCGACGCGCGCGAGCTCCGGGCCGCTGGCGACGATCGCCGTCGGCTCTCCGGTGACCGTGATCCCGGCGGCGGTGAGCTGCTCGGCGAACTTCACCGCAGCGGCGAGCGCAGGCGTTCGCGAGCGGGCGCCGTCGACGCGGCCCTCGTCCACCCAGAGCGCCGAGAGTTGGGTGACCTGGTCGCGGTAGTTGCCGGGCCAGGTGGCGTTCCAGCCGGGGTCGGTGAACAGGGTGGCGTCGAAGCCGAGCGTGACGGAGGTCTGCCCCGCGGCCACAAGTGCCGCGGCGGTATCGGCGGCGAGCGTCTGGGTGTTGGCCGGGATCGGGTAGGCCCCGGCCGCGGCGGGCTCCGAGAGAAGGGTTGGGTCTCCCCCACCCACCAAGACGATCTGTCCGGCCGCGGGCTGCACGACGCGGGTGGCGAAGGTCTCGCTGCCCGTGAAGGCGTTCATCACAGCGAGCGTGGTGAGGGTCTTGGTGTTCGAGGCCGGGATCAGCGGCGTGGTGTTGCCGCGGGCGGCGAGGACGGCGCCGGTCTCGACGTCGAGCACCTCGAACGCCGGGGCGATGACGCCGGTCTCCGGCTCCTGCTTGACCAGTTCGGAGGTGTCGAGGGCAGCGAGGCGCGCTTCGAGCGTCTCACGATTCGGGAGCTTTCCGGCCTCGGGCAGGCCGGCCGCCGCGATCAGGCCGGTGCTGGAGGCTGGCTGTGTGGTGGCGGTTGGGGTGGGTTCCGGGGCGAACAGCGACGGATCCACCGTCGACGGCGCCCCAGACCGCGTGAGGCCCGTTGCAGAGAGCAACTCGCGGTGGAAAACGGCAGCCGCGAGGCCTCCAGCGAGAAGCACGCCGACGAGGAGCCAGGTGACCACCCACTCCACGGCACGCGAGCGTGTGCGCAAGGGCCCCTCCAATCGTTGTATCCTGCCTGTGACCACCCGCGAAGACGCGGGCACGATCTCAATCATAGGAGTGCCAAAGTGAGCGAAGACGCGCCCGCTGGACTGACCCCCATCGATCCGGGTCGCCGCATCTTGTTCGACGTGACCGTCGAGATCCCCAAGGGGACCAAGAACAAGTACGAGATGGATCACAACACGGGGCGAATCCGGCTGGACCGGACCCTGTTCACCTCAACCCAGTACCCGTACGACTACGGCTTCGTCGAGGGCACCCTCGGCCAGGACGGCGATCCGCTCGACGCGATGATCATCGGTGCGGATCCGACGTTCCCCGGCTGCCTCGTCGAGTGCTACGCGGTCGCGATGTTCCGCATGACCGACGAGATGGGCGGCGACGACAAGGTCCTGTGCGTGGCCACCGCCGATACCCGTCGCAAGCACATCACGGACCTCGAGTCGGTTCCGGAGTACATGCTGCTGGAGATCGAGCACTTCTTCTCGGTCTACAAGGACCTGGAGCCCGGTAAGTCCGTCGAGGGCGCCACGTGGACCGGTCGCGATCAGGCTGAGGCTGAGGTCTCGGCGTCGTTCGAGCGCGCCAAGGGCACGCCGTTCGAGCACCACCACGTCAACCTGGCTTGAAGCTAGTCGTGAGATGCCCCGCTTCGGCGGGGCATTTTTCGTTCCCTGAGAAGACAGCCGGATACTCGGGCCCGCAACGGCTGGTATATGGGTGCCGGGATGCCGGCGACAAGAGACGGCAAGTGGGGTCTAGATCGCTGACCCCACAGCGACCGCGGCTAGGCATGCCGCGACCGTCACCAACGTGTAGCCAACCGCGAAGCCCCACCGACGGCGGCCCAACTCGCGGGCAGCCTGCCAACAGGCGGAACTGAAGGTGGTGAACCCGCCGCAGAATCCGGCGCCCACCACGGCCAACGCCTCCCCGCTCAGGTGCGACGACGCCACCCCCAGCAGGAACGAGCCGACGACGTTGACGCCCAAGGTCGCCACCCACCCCGGCCAGCGGCTGGCAACTACCCGGTCCACCCCCGCGCGCGCCACTGCCCCGAGACCTCCAGCGACCGCCACCAACCACAGCATCTCAACGCCCCCGTCGACGGCGAACCGCCCGGCCGATGACGTGACCCAGCCCCGCGAAACAGATCCCGGCGACCGTCTCCGCCGCCACCAGCGCCACCATGCTCGGCGACGCGATGCCCTGCAGCGCCAGCGACGACCACGACGTGAACGACGCCACTCCCCCGACGGCCAGGAACAACCGCAGCAAGGTGACGCGTTGCCCGAACCAGCCTGAGATCGCTCCGAGCAGAAGGCACCCGAGCAGATTCACCACCGCCAAACCCGCGAGGTCGTCGTCGTACCAGTCCAGAAGCGACACCCGGGCCGCGGTGCCCAGCATGCCGCCGGCGAAGATGACGAGGGCGCGCGCCACGAGCGAGTCTGGTGCGGCGGCCCGTTGGTTCACGCGGCGAACACTACTCGCGAGCGGCTCGACTGCGCGGGCGGGCGCCGACGTGGGAAACTAGCCCAATGCCTCGCTATCTCCTGCTGCGCACCCCGTCGGCGAACCGCGTCTACGCCGGCGAATCCGGTCCCCTGACCGCCGCGGAACTCACCATCACCGCGCCATTCGCGCGTGAGGTGGCCGACACCGAACTCGCCGGCGTCAGCTACCTCTCCTTCGAGGCGGACGAGCTGGTGGAGGCCCAGTTGGAGACGGTGTCGCGGCAGTCCGCGGCGTTCGCTCTGTTCCAAGCCGACGGCGAACTGCTACGCCCGGTAGCCCTGCCGCGGCCCTTCGTTCTCGACGACGACCTCGTCACGATCCCGAAGTACCAAGGCAAGACCAACGAGCAGTTCACGCAACTCCTCCTCAACGTGACGCTCGCCGCCATCACTCGCGAGCCGACCGGCCCCCGCCAAGTCCTCGACCCGCTGGCCGGGCGCGGCACGACGCTGTCGACCGCACTCATGTTCGGCCACGACGCCTACGGTGTTGAGGGCGATGAGAAGGCCTTCGAGCAGATGGCGTCATTCCTCAAGACGTATCTGCGCCGCAAGCGGATCAAGCACACCGCCGACGTCACCGCGGTCCGCCGCGACGGCAAGGCCATCGGCAAGCGCTTCGATGCCGAGATCGCCGTCGACGGCGGCAAGCTGAAGGTGGCGTCGTTCACGGGCGACACCCGCACGTCGGCCGAGCTGTTCGGCAAGAAGAAGTTCGACGCGATCGTCGCCGACGCACCGTACGGCGTCGCGCACGGCGCCACCACCGACGTCCGCGGCGTCTCCGGGAAGCGCGACCGCTCCCCCGCTGGCCTGCTTCGCGAGGCGTTGCCGGTGTGGGCCGGCCAGTTGATGCACGGCGGCGCGCTCGGTTTGTCGTGGAACACGTTCGGCCTGTCCCGCGAAGACCTGGCGTCGATGCTCACGTCCGCCGGGTTGGCGGTGCAGGAGGGCGGCGCGTGGGAGAGCTTCGCGCACCGCGTCGATTCCTCGATCAAGCGCGATCTCATCGTCGCCGTCAAGCCGTAGACGCCCGGAGTACGCTGACCAGCATGCGACGACTCGTGCTGATGCGCCACGCGAAGACTGAGGCCAACAACCCCGAGGGCGACAAGGCCCGCCACCTCATGCCGCGCGGCGTCCAAGACGCGCAGAACGCCGGCAAGGAACTGGCGGACCTCGGCTTGCAGTACGCGCTGGTGTCGTCGTCCACCCGCACGCGCGAGACGTTCGCCGCGCTCGGGCTCGACATTCCCGCCGAGTTTCAGGACGCCCTGTACTACGACGGCACCGACACCATGATCCAGCGGATCGCCGAGACCGACCCGGAGGTCACCGGGCTGATCGTCATCGGCCACGCCCCGACGATCCCCAGCCTGGTTGCGGAGCTGGCGTACGCGAGCAACCGCTCCGAGGCGGATCAGGCGCAGTGCTGGTACCCGACGTCGGCGTACACCACGTTCTCCTTCGACGGTGAATGGGCGGATCTTGAGAGCGGCGATTTCTCCGCGGTCGTGCTCGAGGGCGTCGAGCGGCCTTAGCATCCGTGAGCCGGCGGCTGGGGGACGACGTGGCTGGGGCGAGTGCCGTCCTTGAAACGACGGCGAAACATCGCGTTGCGCCGCTGAAACCTGAACCCGGATTTCCCTAACGGAACCGTTACGTGGCGGCCAAGCCCGCGAAACGTGCCTCCACGAGGATTTCCGTCATGGAGATTCTTGAAATTGATACAGGCGACACCGCCTGGGTCTTGGTGAGCGCGGCCCTCGTGCTCCTCATGACCCCAGCCCTTGCGTTCTTCTACGGCGGCATGGTGCGAGCCAAGTCCGTCCTCAACATGCTGATGATGTCGGTCACCACGATGGGCATCGTCGGTGTCCTCTGGGTGGTCGTCGGCTACTCGATGGCCTTCGGCAACTCTATCGGTGGCTTCCTCGGCAACCCGCTCGAGTTTGCTTTCCTCAACGGCATGATGGATCCGGAGAAGGCCACCTTCACCGTCCCGGCCCTCGTGTTCGCAGGCTTCCAGGCCGCGTTCGCGATCATCGCCGTCGCCCTCATCTCCGGCGCCGTCGCCGACCGCATGAAGTTCTCCGCCTGGGCCGTGTTCGCCGCAGTGTGGGCCCTGCTGGTGTACTTCCCCGCAGCGCACTGGGTATTCAGCTTCGACGGCGGAACCGCTGAGAAGGGCGGCTTCATCGCCAACTCGATCCAGGCTCTCGACTTTGCCGGTGGCACCGCCATCCACATCAACGCCGGCGCTGCGGCCCTGGCTCTGTGCATCGTGCTCGGCCCCCGCCTCGGCTTCGGCCGCACCCCCATGCGTCCCCACAACCTCACCCTCGTTATGCTCGGCGCCGGCCTCCTGTGGTTCGGCTGGTTCGGCTTCAACGCCGGCTCGGCCCTCGGCGCCAACGCGATCGCAGGCGTCGCCTGGATCAACACCCTCGGCGCGACCGCTGCCGCCATGCTCGGCTGGCTCCTCGTGGAGCGCCTGCGCGACGGCCACGCCACGTCGCTGGGTGCCGCTTCGGGCATCGTCGCCGGCCTGGTGGGCATCACCCCCGCCGCCAACTCCGTCAGCCCGCTGGGCGCCCTCATCATCGGCCTCCTGGCCGGTGTGGCCTGCGCCTTCGCCATCGGCCTGAAGAACAAGCTCGGCTACGACGATTCGCTCGACGTCGTGGGCGTCCACCTCGTGGGTGGTCTCGTGGGCACGCTGCTGATCGGCCTCCTCGCCGATCCCGAGTCGCCCGCCGGTGTGGCCGGCCTGCTCTTCGGCGGCGGCGTCGACCAGCTCGGCCGCCAGGCCGCGGGTGCAGCCGTTGTCATGGTCTACTCCTTCGTCGTCACGTTCGTGATCGCCAAGGTGCTCGACATGGTCATGGGCCTGCGCGTCACCGAGGCCGCTGAGACCCAGGGCGTCGACACTGCGCAGCACGCCGAGACCGGCTACGACCTCAGCGCCGTCGGCTACTCCGCCTATGGCGTCCGCCAAACCCTGATCGTCCCCGCTCCCCGAGAGGAGGTCACCCGATGAGACTCGTGACCGCCATCGTCCAGCCCACCATGCTCACCCACGTGCAGATCGCGCTCGCTCAGCACGGCATCGCGGGCATGACCGTCACCGAATGCTCCGGCTACGCCCGCCAGCGCGGCCATCGCGAGGTGTACCGCGGCGCCGAATTCGTCATCGATTTCATCGCCAAGGCCAAGATCGAGGTCCTCGTCGAGGACGCAGAGGCCGAGGCCGTGATCGACGTCATCTCGGCCGCGGCCCGCACCGGCGAGGTGGGCGACGGCAAGGTGTGGTCCACCCCGGTGGATGAGGTTGTCCGGATCCGCACCGGAGAGCGAGGTTCCGCCGCCGTCTGACCCATCACACATCCCTGAGCCGATCGGCCCCGCCTTCCTCCTGACAGGCGGGGCCGATCCTCGTGCTCAGGGGCCGACGAAGGGGAACTCGTCGAACAGCTTGCCCAACTTCTTCTCGGCCGCGTCCGTGAGGCCGGCGAATCCGTCGACGGCGAGGGCGCGCTTCCCCGGCCTGCCGCCGCGACGCCACAGGCCACGCACGCGGCCGCCCACCACGACAGACTTCTGGAACACCCCGTTGTTGCCCGGCACGAGCTTGGTGTGTTCCTCGGCGTTCATCGCGAACAGCCGGTCCTGGTAGCCCAAGATGAACTCGTCGAACCCGGGCAACAGCAGGGGCTTGTTGACGGCCCGGCCCAGATCGGCCGCGCGCTCGCGGAGGCCGGGCGCCCAGAAGCTCGGCTCCGTCTCGCCGTCGGTCTCCAACTCCCCCGCCACCAGCGGCAGCGCCGCCCGGATCTCGGTGAGCGTCAGCTTGGTCCACCACGCGAAGTCGCGCACCGTCGCCGGGCCGTGCGACGTGAAGTAACGGCGGAGAAGCTCGGCTGTCGCGGCGATCCGGTCGCCGTCGAACCGCTCGTCCAGCGAGGAATCGCGCGGCAGCCAGTCCGCGGCCAGCGCCACGTCCTGATCGGCCCCGTTCCACGGCCCGTAACACACCTCGCCGCCGGCGATCAGGTGGAAGAGCACGTGGTAGCCGCGCCCCTCCGCCGTACTCAGCCCGGCGGCCGTCCACGCCTCCAGCACGTCGCCCCGCGACCGCGGCCCATCCGCCAGAACCGTCCGAGTCACCTCGGAGGCGCGGGCGATGTGGCTCTCGTCGATGTCGCGACGGCGCGAGCTCGCCGCCCGCAGCGACGGCTTGGCGCACAGCTCCGTGATCCAGAGCGCGTCGCTGGCGGGCATGAGGAACACGGTGCCGCGCATCGGGTAGCTGCGGACGATGCGGCCTGCGTTGAGGTCGTCGATGACGTCCTCGGCAGAACCGGTGGAGCGCAGCGCGGCCGACGCGATGGCTCCGGGTAGGTCTTGCCCCTGCATCGCCCCGAACGCCGTGAGGGCGTCAGCCGGGCGCGCGAAGGGACGGTCGATCAAGCCTTGGGCGACGAGTCTGAGCCTGCCAAGGGAGACATCTGGCATGCGGTCAGGCTAGTGCCCGCGCCACCACCGCGGCGACCTCCCGGCCGGAACGCACCGCGCCTTCCATGTAGCCGTTGAACCGGGTGGCGTACTCGGCACCCGCCCAGTGCAGCACGCCTTCGGGCGCGGCCAGGATGGGGCCGTTGGTGGTCCACACGCCGGGCGAGAAGTGGGCGCCGTGGCAGCCGCCGGTGAACTTTTCGGCCGACCAGTCACGCTCCACGTAGGCAAGAGGCTTCTGCGCCACGGGCCCGAACGTGCGCACCACGGAATCGATGAAGGCCCGCTCGCGCAGGGTCACGGAACGCCGCGACAGCGAATCCGCGTCGGCTCCTTCGAAGAAGCCCATCAGGTGGCCGCGGCTGGAATCCGAGGCGGTGGTGTCGAACGTCACCCGGACGGCGCCCTCGTCGGCGCTGGACTGCCCGGAGAAGCCGAGCTCACGCCAGAACGGGGTCTCGTAGATGAGGAAGGCCTTGATGACGTTGCCGGGCGAGACCTTGTCGGCCGCCTCACGGCGCCATTCCGGCAGAGCCGGCTCGTGCGGGACGGCGACGGCGAGCCGCGGCGGCAGCGTCGAAATGACCTGCTTGGCTTCCACGACGTCGCCGTTGGCCAGATGCACCTTGGCGGAGGTGGGACCGTGCTCCACCTTGACCACCTGCGCGCCGAGGCGCACGACGTCGCCCAAGCGCTCGGCCAAGGCGTCGGTGACCGCAGCCATGCCGCCGGCAACGCGACGCTGGTGCAGGCCGCCGTTGCTGGCCAGCATGGTTTCAAGGTCCGGGCCGGAGTTCACCTGGTAGAGCCCCTCGAGCAGGGTGGCTTCCTTGGGCATGGGGCCGAACGCAGCTGTGTACACCTCGCCGAAGCGCGTCTGCGCGCCGGCGGTGCGGAGGTTGGTGGTGACCCAGCGGCGCAGATCTTGGCGCAGCCACGCGTCGTTGGCCTTCACCCAGACGGCGTCGTCGCGGAGGCGCTCGGCCAGTCGACGCAGACGCAGCAGGCCCTGGCCGAGATCTGCGACCTCGAACGGGGTGAGCGCGGGGGCGTCCTCGGACGACGGCACCTCGAGCGCCTGGCCACGAAGGCGGACCATGAGGTTGCCCTTGGCGGGAAGGCCGATGGTTTCCAGGCCGAGATCGTCGATGATCTCGAGCAGTTCGTCGAAGCCGGGGCCGATCCACTGTCCGCCGAGCTCGACGTAGTGGCCGTCGCTGAGCACCTTGTTCTCAAGGCGTCCACCAACGCGGTCGCGTGCCTCGAGCACCTGCACCTGCTGGCCGCGGTCGACGAGATATTGAGCGGCGACGAGCCCGGCCAAGCCAGCTCCAATGATGGCGCAGTCGATCACGTGACCCTCCTCTTACAAATTCGTGGCCCGGTTATCCGGAACGGTCACCACATTACCGGCCCTCAAATCCACCCAGACTTGGGGCTTGGCCTAAGCCGGCGCCCTGCGCGGTGCGGGGAATGAACAAGGCCCCGACCGGAGTCGGGGCCTTGTGGAGCCGCCCACGGGATTCGAACCCGTGACCTACGCTTTACGAGAGCGTCGCTCTACCGACTGAGCTAGGGCGGCAGCAGAAGGGAACTATACCGGCACGCTGCCAGCCGCGCCAAAGCGACCGCACACCGTCGGCGTCAGGCCGTGCAGACCTTCCCGTCCTCGGGCGCCTTTCCGTCGTACAAGTAGCCGTCGACGGCGTCCGCGATGCACTTGTTCTGGCCGGTCACCGCGCCGTGGCCGGCGCCGTCGAGTGTGAGCAGCGTGCCCGATTCGAGCTGCTCCGCCATCGATTTCGCCTGCTCGTAGGGAGTGGCCGAATCCCCGGTGGTGCCGACGACGAGGATCGTCGGCGCGCCGGGAGCGGTCAGCTTGAGCTGCGGCGCCGATTCGGCCGTCCAGAACTCGCAGCTGTAGCCGGCGCCCATGAACGGGGCCATGATCGGGGCCTTGGCGAAGGTTTCGCGCCAGTTACCGAGCACGGCGTCCGCACCCTCGTCGACGGCGTCGGCGCAGGCCATGGCCGGGAAGGCGTAGGTGGAGGTGTCGTAGCTCGATCCGCCGCGACCGTTGAGCAGGTCTGCCGCCGCCAGCAGGGGCTGTCCGTCGCCGCGCTGGGCCGCGAGGATCACCTGCGCGAGGGTGCGGTAGGCGGAATCGTCCTCGTAGAGGAACACGGCGATGCCGGTGGCGGCGAGCGACTGCGTCAGCTCGCGGGCGCCCACAGGGAGCGGATTCTGATCCAGCTTGGTGAGCACGCTGACGATCCCCTCGTTGATCTCGTCCTGATCGCCCTCCAACGGGCACAGCTCGTCGCTGGCGGTGGCGCACCACTTCGTGAAGTTCCTGAGCGCCAGGTCGAAGCCTGCGGCTTGGGGGATCTCGTCCTCGCCGGTGATGTCGACGGCGGCGTCCAGCACCAGCCGGCCGACTGAGTTGGGGAACAGCTGCGCGTACGTCGCGCCCACGAAGGTGCCGTAGGAGACGCCCACGTAGTTGAGCTTCTCGGCGCCCAGGAGGTGACGCAGCAGGTCCAGATCACGCACGACGTCGATGGTGCTGATGTGATCGAGCAGCTTGCCGGAGCTGTCGCGGCACTGCTTGGCGAAGTCCGCACCGCCGTCGCGCAGCGCCTTGTCTTCGGCGTCGTCGTCGGGGCTGGCGTCGAGGTTCATCATCTCGTCCGTCTGCTCCAGCGTGCCGCAGACAACATGCGTTGATTGGCCGGTGCCGCGCGGATCCCAGCCCACCGCGTCGTAGTTCTGCCAACGGCCGGCCATCCGCTGGGCCATGTCTTGGCCGCCGAAGCCGGGGCCGCCGGGGTTGAAGAACAGCGGCCCGCGGGAGGAATCGCCGCTGGGAACGCGGCGGACCGCCACCTCGATGGCGTCGCCGTCGGGGTTGTCCCAATCCAGCGGCGCCTTGATGGTGGCGCACTGACCCTCGCCGCTGGCGCACTGCTGCCAGTTGACCACCTGCGTGGCGTAGGCCGCGTAGTCGCCCAGTGAATCGGCGAACTCGACGGCGACCGTGCCACTGGGCACGTAATCGAGCTGGCGGTCGGCGTTCTCGTTGGGCTCCGCCGGGAACACCGCGTGTTCGGCGATCGGCTTCTCGGGGACGCCCGGCATCCGCTCGCCCTCGGGGATGGCCGACGGCGTCTGCGGGCCGGTGGTGGACGTCGAAGCGGGCGGATCCTGGTTCCGGCCCCCGACCAAGCCGCCGAGGAACAGCGAGGCCACGAGCGCGATCGCGATGAAGCTCAGCACGATCTGGGTGAGCTTCACGCGTCTACTCATGGGCACTGCCTTCCTGGAGGCTGGCGGCGCGGGCCGCTCGGGCGCCAGCCGTCGAACATACGGATTGGAGTGGGCAGCGGACCACCTCGCCGGAGCGCTGGCGCACCGACACCTCGTTGGCGGGGACGTGATGACCGACGACGACGCCGCGTTCGCCGTCGACCTCCACCGGCGTGCCGACCGACGGCGCCTGCCGCACGAAATCCACGTACAGCGGGTGCTCGTACTTGAGGCAGCACATCAGGCGGCCGCAGGCGCCGGAGATTTGGAGGGGGTTGGGCGGTAGGCCCTGAACCTTCGCCAGCCGCATGGAGACGGGTTCGAAATCCGTGAGGAAGGTGGTGCAGCACAGCTCGCGACCGCAGGAGCCGACACCGCCAATCAGTCTGGCGGCGTCGCGGGAGCCCACCTGACGCAGGTCGATGCGGGCCTCCAAGGCGCGGGCCAAATCTCCCAGCAGCGCTCGGAAATCAACGCGGTGCGGCGCGGTGTAGTAGATGGCGACCATCCGGTCGAACGATTCGGAACGGTCCAGGAAATCGACGCCCACCACCTTCATGGGCAGCTTGTGCTGCGCGATGAGGCGCTTCGCCACGGCCGTGGCGTCGGCGCGAACTTGGCGGTTGTGTTCGTCGCGGCGAAGATCGGCCTCGGTGGCGGGGCCAAGGCAGACGGGGAGATCGTCGTAGGCCTCCCCCGCCTCTTCAGCGGCCCAGACGCACTGGGCCACCTCTGGGCCGTCGGCCGTGGGATAGAGCACCCACTCGCCGACGGCGTAGGTGCGCTCACCCGGGTTCAGGTAGTGCAGCGTTCCGTATGTGTCGAACGCGACCGCCATCACCCGAGTCATGAGCCCAGCCTAATGAGTCGGCCCAAGGGGCACGCAGCCCGTTACAGGTTGCGTGCCTCGCGGGAGTTGTGGCGAGCGGTGGAGATGGCGCCGTCGATGCCGGCGCGGCCGCCGCCCAAGGTGAAGAAGAGCAGGCCGACGGCGGCGAGCAGGAGATCCTTGTCGCCGACGAAGCCTTCGAGGCCCTCCACGAAGGGGCTGAAGGCACCCCAGCGGATGAACGCGAGGGCGCCACCGGCGATCACGGCGAGCAGCAGGCCCACCACGCGGACGGCCAGGCCGATCACGAGGAAGATGGCCATGGCGCCCAGCGCGAAGCCGAGAATCCAGGACACGAGACGCGGCTCGGGGATGAGCGTCTGGCCGAGGAACTCAGCCGTGCGGTCGATGTTGCCCAGCACCTGGTAAGCGAGGACGCCGAGGATGGCGGCCGTCACGATTCGCAGGATGAAGAGGCCGAAGCTGCCGAAGCCACCCACGCCGCGACGGCGCGGGGCCGGCTCGCGGACGGCGTTCGCGTCGGAGGTGGCGACGCGGCCGAGACGCTGGTCGCGAGCTTCGCGCTCCTGACGCAGCTGGGCCGCGAGGCGCTCCTCCTCGGCCTGCTCGTCAGCAACCGTCGGGCGCTCCAGCACCTGCGTGTGCTGAGCGTCCTGATCGTTGCGGTACAGGCCGGCCATGGCAGCGGCGCCGGCGGCAGCGCCCACGCCGGCGGACATCCCGGCGCCGGACGTGCCGGGGGCACCGGCGACGGCAGCCGCCGACAACGGGGCATGGGCCTGAGTGGCCTCGAGCTCCGGCTCCGGGGCGAGCACCGGTTCGTCGACGGGGCGCCCGAAGGCGGCCACCGACGCGGAATCCTCGACGCCGGCATCGGTGTGGACGGGAGCGTCCGCGGCGCCGTCGAGATCCGAGCGGACGTGATCGTCGGCATCGGCATCAAGGGCGTCGGAGTAGACGGGGGCGTCGTCGGCAACGGCGTCGTCAACGTAGGCGGGGCGCACGCTGGTGGCGTCCGGGTCCGTGTCGGAGAAGCCTTCCGGCGGGTAGACAACGGGCTCGGCCACCTCGAACTCGTCCTGGATGGGCTCATCGACGGCGTCCACGCCGTCATGCGTCTCATCGATGTCGGCGTGCCCGAACACCGGAACAGCCTCGGCGATCTCCTCGATGCGGTCCTGATCCGCGCTGGGATCCAGGTTTCCGTACTCGTCATCAACCACCACGTCGCCAACCTCGGCGCGCTCGTCCAGCGGGGCGTCCGCCACGGTGTCGTCGGCCGCGGGCACGTAGCCAACCTCGTCGCGCTCGCCGAACGGATCGACGGGGCGGTCGCGCTCAGCCTCAAGGTGGGCCTCATCGCGGGCGATGTCGTCGCCGACGTAGGTCTCGCCCTCGTCCGCCACGTACTCGGCATCAGCCGGCGCCACGAACTCGTCGCTGGTGGGGGCAGCATAGTCGTCGCCCTCACGCACGTAATCGTCGCCGCCCAGCGCAACGCCCTCGGCCGCAACCGGCACGTCCTCGCCGGCCGACACGTCGGCGGGCTCCGGGGCGGTTTCAGCGGTGGCGATCTCCTCGGAGTACTCCTCCGACGGCGCCGCGGCAGGGGTGGGCACGGGCACGGCCTGCTCGGCCGAGTAATCGTCCCATTCGGCTGGTTCCACGGGCACTCCGTACTCGTCAACCTCGGCAGCCCACTCCGGCTCCCTCGGCGTGCCTTCCTGGACCCAATCGTTGTTGGACATAACGCTTCCCCTATCGCTGGGCATTCTTGCCGTTCATCTTGGCACCCGGCGCGACCTCCCCCACGGGAGACACGCCCGTGCTAGCCGCGTTGCGCGGCAGAAAGGCTGATCAGCATGGCCTCCAGCGCCAGCAGCGGCGCCACGTTCCCCTCCAACGCGGTGCGGGCCTTGAGGAGCGCATCGATGGCGCGGACGGTGTGCTCGGGCTTCGTGCGGCGCGCGATGGGCTCGATCTCGTCGGCGAGATCCGCGTTGACCAGCTCGATCCCTTCGGCTGTCTGCGCGGCGAGCACGTCGCGGTAGTAGCCGGTGAGTTCGGTGAGGACCCGATCCAGCGCGTCGCGCTGAATGCGCTTGGCCCGCAGCTTCTGCTGATCCTCGAGATCCTTGATGGCCGCCTGCGCGTGGCGGGGCCGGGTGCGCCCGGAGAAGCCCATGGTTTCCTGCAGCGAGGCCATCTCCCTGGCGTCGAGCTCCGCCGTGGCCTGTGCCGCTTCCTCCGCCGCGGAATCCACTAGGTTGCTGGCGGCATCCAAGCACGCGGTGATTGAGGTGAGCTTTCCGGGCAACGCCAAGATCTCCCGACGGCGAATCCGCGCGTCCTCGGAGCGTGCCAGCACCCGGGCGCGACCCACATGACCCTGCGCTGCCCGCGCAGCGTGGGCGGCCAGAGCCGGGGAGATGCCGTCGCGGGTGATCAGGAGTTCGGTGACCGCGTCGTCGCTGGGGGTGCTCAGCTTGATGGTGCGGCACCGCGAGCGGATGGTGACGATGACGTCGTCGGCGGACGGTGCGCACAACAGCCACACCGTCTTCGGCGAGGGCTCTTCGAGCCCCTTGAGCAGGGCGTCGGCACCGCGCTCGGTGATCCGATCCGCGTCCTCGACGACGACGATCTGGTGCCGCTTCTTGACCGGGGCGACGCTGGCGCGACCCACGAGATCGCGGACTTCCGCCACGCCGATGGACAGCTTCTCCGTGCGCAGGAGAGTGACGTCTGGGTGGGCACCGGTGAGCGTGGTGCGGCACTCCTCGCACTGCCCGCAGCCGCCGTCGGGGCATTGCAGGGCAGCGGCGAAGGCCTTGGCGGCGTTGGAGCGGCCAGACCCGGGCGGGCCGACGAACAGCCAGGCGTGGGTCATGGCGTGGCTGCGCCCGGACACGGCGCGGCGCAGCGTCTCCACCGCGCGCTCCTGCCCGATCAGCTCCGAGAACACGTCACCCATGCGCTTCATCCTGCCACCGCGCACCGACATTTCCCCACCGTCGGCCAAGCAGCCAGAACAGCAGCATGACGACCGCGACCACTGCCTCCAGCACCAGCAGATACGTGGGTCACCCGGCGGGCGCGCTCCCCCATCCGCCGGCCGGCGAACACCAGCGCGGCGGTCCACACGGCCACGGAGGCCATCATGAAGAAATGGTCGCCGGACCACAGCCGGAACGGTTCGCCCGCCCAAGTGGGTCCGAAAATGTCACCCACGGGCGTCCTCGGCGAGAAGGTCGGCCACACGGGCGGCGATCTCGTCGGCCAGTTCCTCGCGGGTCCGGCGCGCGTTGAGGACGAGGTACTCGTCGGGCCGCTGGGCAGCTAGGTCGAGGAAGAAGTGACGGGCCCGCTGATGCAGTTCGATGCCGGCCCCCTCCACGCGGTCCTTCTTCTCGATCGTGGCGACGGCGTCCGCCGGGTCCGCGTCGAGCAGGACGGTGAGGTCTGGGCGCAGGTCGCCGACGGCCCACCAGGCGATGCGCGCAACGTCGTCGATCTCCAGAGCGCGACCTGCGCCTTGGTAGGCGATCATCGAATCGACGTAGCGGTCGCTGATCACCACCTCGCCACGGTCCAGCGCGGGCTGGATCACCTCATGGACATGTTGGGCCTTGTCAGCGGCGTAGATGAGCGCCTCGGCGCGCGAATCGATGTGCCCCGAGGCCGGGTCGAGCACGATGCGGCGCAGCTCGGCCCCCACCGGCGATCCACCGGGCTGACGCGTCAGCACATGCGCGACCCCGTGTTCCTCGAGCCAGCGACGCAACCGCTCCACCTGGGTGGACTTGCCGACGGAATCGCCGCCCTCGAAGACGATGAACCTGCCCCTCATGCGGTGGCCCGGATCTTCTTGGCGGCCTTCTTCAGCTGCTTGCGGGCCTCGACGACTCGCTCCGGCCACTCGTGGATGAAGTCGCGGCGGGCCTTGGCCACCAGCGCACGCTTTCGCTCCGACTCTTGGCCAAGCTGGAACGCCTGGGCCGCGCTGAGACCGTCGAATTCCGGCAGGCTGGTGGCGCCGTCGGCCGCGCGGAGATCGTCGACCACCTCGCCCAACTGACGCAGCAGCTTGCGCAGTGGCTTGGCGAACAACGGCTCGGCCACCGTCGCCACCAACTCCAGGTGCTCGGCCGCGCGCAGCGCTCCGGCCCATTTGTCGTCGGCCGCGTTGGCTTCCAGCGTGCGGCAGCGGTCGGCAAGGATCATCGTCGCCTGTTCGGCGCGCTCGAAGAGCACCTGAGCGGCGGGCTTCTGCGAGAGATTGCCCAGACGTGGTGCGCGCACCGCGAGGACGAGCGATTCGATCACGTCCAGGACCGTGCCGTCGGCCTCGCCCGCCGTCGTGAACGGCAGCCCGGCCAGCAGCCGCTCCGTCTCCTCGCGCCAGCTGGGCTCGAGCACGGAGGCCAGGCCTCGCAGGTCGCGGCCGAAGGCCCACACCCGGTCGGTCACTTCCGCGCAATCGTTGGGGTCTCCGCCGCGACGGCGCAGGTCCGCCCGGGTGATCTCGCCGAGGTGCTTGGTGAACACCCACGTCACGAACTCCTCCAACGACGCGTCGCGGTGCAGGGGGCCGCGGGCCGGGAAGCCCGTCAGGCCCGTGGCGGGGGCGCCGATGCGCTGGCGGAGGGTGGGGAACTCGTCGACGATGGTGGCGTTGACCGACAGCGCGGCCGAGGCGAGGAAGTCGCGCTGCTGGCCGGTGAGCGGCTGGCTCGCGGTGATGGTCACCTCGCGGTAGCGCGCCGTCGTCATGCCGCTGCGGCGGACGGTGACCCGGTCGTCGCGAACGATGGCGGCGACGGTGCCCTCAGAGGTGCGCAGCGCCCACTCGTCGCGCTCGCAGTGCAGGGCCGCCAGCGTGCCGATGACGCCGCGCCGAACGATGGGGCGGATCAGGCGGCCGAATTCGTCGGGAAGGTCGCCGGTGGCACCGAGGGGCTCGATGCGTTCAGCGGGCAGGTGCGGCTCCCATCCGGGGGCAGCGAGGTACCACTCCCCCAAGCCGTCCACCACGCGGTGTGCGACGGTGACGCCCGCCCGCAGCAGCCGCGCGTCGGCCGAATCGAGGATGGTGATGTCCATCGTGAAGCTGGCGGCGGGGCGGCGCATGATGCGCGGCAGCCCGACCGCGGCTGACGTGAAGACGGGAGGCTCCGACGAGAACGGCAACTCCAGGAGCAACTGCGACCTGCGCTTCTTACCCATGCCCCGAAGCCTAGGGCACCGGCGCCGGGTCTCCGGCGACGATGACCGGCTAGCTCGTCTTCTTCGCCCGGGTAGGGGGCTTCTTGGCGGCCGGCTTACGGGCGGCAGGCTTGCGCGCCGGCTTCTTGGCCGGGCCCTTGGCCCGCTTCTCGGCGATCAGCTCAAACGCTCGGGCGGGCGTCACGGTCGCGGGATCGTCGTCGCGGCGCAGCGTGGCGTTCGTCTCGCCGTCGGTGACGTAGGGCCCGAAGCGGCCGGACTTGAGCACCACCGGCTTGCCCGAGACCGGGTCCGGGCCGTACTCGGCGAGCGGCGCCGCCGCGGCTGCGCGGCCC
>DYZF01000034.1 GCA_020741375.1 Tessaracoccus flavescens | reverse complement strand
CCCATCCCCGCCCCACTCTCGACCTGCTGGTGGCAGTCCGCGCGCCTTGGTTTGAGCACTAATCAGGACTCAACGGCCGACACGCCCGAGATCGTCGGCGTGTCGCGGATCGAGCCTTAACAAGTGCTCATCTGGTCGGTGTTGGCCGCGCGCTTCGTCAGCGCTGCGCGCTGCTCAGGGAGCGGGTGGGCGTCGTCGCCGCGACCTGCCCAGACTCGGCGACGGCGAAGGGGCCGGCCCACAGTGGACCGGCCCCTTCGTGCGTCGTCGATCGGCGACTCAGAGCGCGTAGTACAGCTCGAACTCGTGCGGGTGCGGGCGCATCGCGATCGCCTGGATCTCGGCGCGCTTCAGGTCGATCCACGTCTCGATCAGGTCAGGCGTGAACACGTCGCCGGCGAGCAGGAACTCCTGATCCTCCTCCAGCGCGTCCAGCACAGCGCCCAGCGAGCCGGGGACCGTCGGCACCTCGGCGTGCTCCTCCGGAGGCAGCTCGTAGAGGTCCTTGTCGATCGGAGCGAGGGGCTCGATCCGGTTCTGGATACCGTCGATGCCGGCAAGCAGCATGGCCGAGAAGGCCAGATACGGGTTGGACGACGGATCCGGGCAGCGGAACTCGATGCGCTTGGCCTTCGGGTTGGAGCCGGTGATCGGGATACGGATACAGGCGGAGCGGTTGCGCTGCGAGTACACCAGGTTGACGGGGGCCTCGAAGCCGGGCACCAAGCGGTGGAAGGAGTTCACCGACGGGTTGGTGAACGCCAGCAGCGCGGGGGCGTGCTTCAGCAGGCCGCCGATGTACCAGCGGGCGGTGTCGGAGAGCCCGGCGTAACCGTTCTCGTCGTAGAACAGCGGCTTGCCTTCGTTCCAGATCGACTGGTGGCAGTGCATGCCGGAGCCGTTGTCGCCGAAGATGGGCTTCGGCATGAAGGTGGCGGTCTTGCCCGCCTCCCACGCGGTGTTCTTCACGAGGTACTTGAACTTCATGACGTCGTCGGCCGACTTCAGCAGCTCGTCGAAGCGCCAGTTGATCTCGGCCTGACCCGCGGTGCCCACTTCGTGGTGAGCGCGCTCAACCTCGAGGCCGGCGTTGGCCATGTGGCGGACGATGTCGTCGCGCAGGTCGCCGAAGTGGTCGACGGGGGCGACGGGGAAGTAACCGCCCTTGAACTTCACCTTGTAACCGCGGTTGCCGCCGTCCTCCATGCGACCGGTGTTCCAGGCGCCGGCCTCGGAATCGATGTGGTAGTACGACGAGTTGGCCGTGGTCTCGAAGCGGATGTCGTCGAAGACGTAGAACTCGGCCTCGGGCGCGAAGTAGGCGGTGTCACCGATGCCGGTGGAGGAGAGGTACGCCTGGGCCTTGCGCGCGATGTTGCGCGGGTCGCGGCTGTAGGGCTCCTTCGTCAGCGGATCATGCACGAAGAAGTTCACGTTGAGCGTCTTCGACTTGCGGAACGGATCGACGAACGCCGTCGTCGGGTCGGGCAGCAGCGCCATGTCGGACTCGTGAATCTTCTGGAAACCAGTGATCGACGAGCCGTCGAAGCCCAAGCCGTCTTCGAACACGTCGGTGCCGAAGAACGAGGCGGGAACGGTGAAGTGCTGCATGACGCCGGGCAGGTCGCAGAAGCGAACATCGATCGTCTCGATGTCCTCATCCTTGATGTAGGCCAGCAGGTCGTCGGCGCTGTTGAACATGTGTGACTTTCCTCCGAGCGGGTTGGTGTGTATCAGACATTAGGCAGTCCCGATTGCTCGACAGTTGCACAGAAGTAACACTCGCGTTACAGGTTCCGGGAAAAGAACGAGCGCCTCCCCGAGAATCCCGAAGAGGCGCTCGAACGAGTGTCGGATCAGGCGGAGAACGACGGCTTGGCGTCGTACACAGCGGTGTCCATCACCTTCTCACGCTTGGCGACGACGGCGGCCACGAGGGCCTGACCGGTCACGTTCAGCGCGGTGCGGCCCATGTCGAGGATCGCGTCGACGGCGAGCAGCAGGCCGACTCCCTCCAGCGGCAGGCCGAGGGTGGAGAGCATGAGCGTCAGCATCACCGTCGCGCCGGTGGTGCCGGCGGTCGCGGCGGAGCCGAGGACGGCGACGAACGCGATCAGCAGGTAGTGGGTCAGGTTGAGATCGATGCCGTAGAACTGGGCCACGAAGATCGAGGCGAGAGCCGGGTAGATGGAGGCGCAGCCGTCCATCTTCGTGGTCGCGGCCAGCGGTGCGACGAAGCTCGCGTACTGGCGCTGCACGCCGAGGTTGCGCTCCACAACCTGCTCGGTGACGGGCATGGTGCCCATGGAGGAGCGGGTGAAGAAGCCGAGCGTGATCGCGGGCCACACGTTGCGGTAGAACTGGCCGACGTTCAGGCCGTGGAAGCGCAGGATCAGCGGGTAGACGGCCACCCAGACGATGATCAGTGCGACGTAGAGCGCGATGACGAAGGCGCCGAGGGAGGCCAGCGAGGCCCAGCCGTAGGTGGCGACGGCGCGACCGATGAGTGCGGCGGTACCGATCGGGGCCAGGCGGATGATCCACCACAGCACCTTCTGGATGACGGCGAGCGCGCCCTCCATGAAGCTCACGAACGGGGCGGCCTTCTCGCCGACCTTTACCGCGGCAATGCCGAAGAGGATGGAGACCAACAGCACCTGCAGCACGGAGAACGACGGCGACGCGGTCACCACGCCTTCGGCGTTGGTGCTGGCGTTGACGCTGAGGCCCAGGAAGTTGTTGGGGATGAGGCCGAGGAGGAACGCCGTCCACGAGCCGACGCGGCTCGGTTCTGCGGCGGCGTCGCCGCTGACACCAGCGGTGAGCCACGGGCGCGACACCAGTCCGACGATGATCCCGACGATGACGCTGGCCAACGCGGTGATGGCGAACCAGATCAGGGTCTGCACCGCGAGCCGTGCGGCATTGGTGACCTGCTGGAGGCGGGCGATCGAGGAGATGACCGCAGTCACGACGAGCGGCACCACCAGCAGCGTCAGCAGCTTCACGTAGGCGCTGCCCACCTCGTAGAGGAGGGTGGCGAGCCAGTTGCGGCCGCCTTCCGCGGGGGTGCCGATGTTGACGGCGATGAGGCCGAGGATCAGGCCGATCACGAGGCCGACGGTGATCTGGAAGCCCAGCTTCGTGTAGAACGGCTGCGGCTTGTTGTTGTCGATGGGCGCGGCGGGGCGCGTTTCAGTCTGGGTAGACATGGGGGAGTCCTAGCTTGGGGTGCGAGAGAGGGGGAGACGGACGCTGGGTCAGCGACAGCTCGCGCCCTGGAGACGGCACAGGTCCACCCACAGGCGACCGACAAGCATTGGCATGGCGGTAGCGTGTCACGCCCCGGGACTGCCCAACAAATCGGTTCTCTGGCAGCGAAACCGGGAGCAAATCGTCGCCGCTGCTAGGCTGCCCCGCGTGACGACGACGCCCGATCAATACCCCGGAGCCTCCATCGGCCTGCCCCGCGACGGACGCGGCTCGCTGGCCTCGTGGCGCGCCCGTGTGGGGGCCATGATCGGCGACTGGGCCGCCAGCATGGTGGTGGCGATCGCGCTGTTCGGCATGGAGGTCATCAACGGCTACGGCTGGGAACGGTTCATGATCATGGCCGTCTATTTCGTCGAGGCGAGCTTGCTGACGGCGC
>DYZF01000033.1 GCA_020741375.1 Tessaracoccus flavescens | reverse complement strand
GACGGCAAAACTCACGGCCTCGGAGTACTAGCCGCTGGTCACGCCCGCGTCGGCGAACGTGGCCATCTCACCCAGAATGCGGGCACCCGCCTGAACGATCGGCAGGGCCATGGCGGCACCGCTGCCCTCGCCGAGACGCAGATTGAGATCGAGCAGCGGTCGCAGGCCGAGGGCCGAGACGGCTTCTGTGATTCCAGGCTCCATGCCGGCGTGGCCGGAAATCAGGTAGCCCTTGGCGTTGGGCGCGAGGGCCACCGCGACCAGCGCCGCCGAAGCCGCGATGACGCCGTCGATGACGACGGGGACCCGGCGGGCCGCGCCGCCGAGGATGAAGCCAGCGAGCGCAGCGTGCTCCAGACCTCCGACGGCGGCCAAGAGGCCCAGCGGATCGTCGGCCGTGACGCCATGCTGAGAGATTCCGGATTCGATGACCTCAACCTTGCGGGCGAGCATCTCGTCATCGGCCCCAGCACCCCGACCGGTGACAGCTGCGGCGGAAGCACCAGTCAGAGCGGAAATGAGGGCTGCCGCGGGAGTCGTGTTGCCGATGCCCATCTCGCCGGTCAGCAGGCAGTCGGCGCCGCCGTCGATCGCCTCGAAGGCCGTATCGATGCCAACTTCCAGCGCCGCGACCGCGTCTTCGCGGGTCATGGCGGGTTCGACGGTGAAGTCGCGGGTGCCGCGGCGGACGAGGCGGTCGCGGACGGTGGTGCCCTGGGGGAGTTCAGCGGCGACACCGACGTTGGTGACCCACACGTCGGCGCCCAACTGACGGCCGAGCACCGCGATGGCGGCACCACCGGCGGCGATGTTGAGCGCCATCTGGACGGTGACTTCCTGCGGCCACGGGGTGACGCCTTGCGCGCAGACCCCGTGGTCGCCGGCGAACAGGCCGATGACGGGCTTGGCGGGAACGGGCGGCGGGCACACTCCTGCGATGGCGGCGAGCCGGTTGCCTACTTCCTCGATCTGCCCGAGCGAGCCCGGGGGCTTGGTCAGCTGGTTCTGGCGCTCCTCGGCGGCCGTGAGGGCCTCGTCGGAGACGGGAACGATCGCTGCGATCGTCTGGTCGAGGGTCATGGGGGTCACCTTTCGGTCAATGGTTGGATGGAGGCGTGATCTTGATTCTTGGGGGCACAGCGGAGGGCCGACGATTGGCTGCGGCACTGCCCGAAGCCCTGCTGTCGCTGGCGGGCCGTACGGACAATCCCGCTGTGACGGGACGGACCCGCTCCGGCGGTTTCGGCGGCGTGGACGGTTTGGCAGAGTTTCTGCGGACGCAGCAAGTGAGTGCCGTCGTCGACGCCACGCATCCCTTCGCGGCCACCATGCATCACCACGCCGATCGCGCCTGCGCCGACGTGGGCGTGGCGCTGCTGCGAGTGGAGCGTCCGAGTTGGGGGCAGCATCCGGAGGCGGCGGGCTGGCAGTGGGTGGCGTCCCATGCGGAGGCCGCCCGTGCAGCGGCTCGCGTCGGCGGCCCCATCTTCCTGACCGTGGGCCGCCAGCACACCCCCGATTACGTTGAGATTCTGGCCGACAGCGACGTCGTCGCACGGGTCACTGACCCTCCCGACGTTGCCCTGCCGGAACGCTGGACGGTGCTGCGGTCGCGCGGCCCCTTCGCGCTGGACGACGAACGCGCCCTGTTCGCGGGCCACGGGTTCAGGTGCGTCGTCACGAAGGACGCCGGCGGCAGCCACACCGACGCGAAACTGACCGCGGCCCGTGAAGCGGGGGCCGCCGTCGTGATGATTTCTCGACCCGAGCCGGAGCCTGGGGTGCAGGTCGTCAACTCTGTCGAGGACGCCCTGGAGTGGGTTCACGCCGTCGCCTCCTGACACAACATCAGTGCCTCGGCCAGGCGACGGTGTTGCGCCGGGGTCCGCACCGCGAGCCGGAGCCACGTGGGGCCCAACCCTGGGAAGGATTCCCCTCGGCGCACGGCGAAACCCCGATCGGCCATGGCGGATCGCAACGACTGCCGCGACAGGCTGGCCGTGTTGACGAGCACGAAGGGCGCGACCCCTGGCACTGGATCCAGTCCGATGCAGCGCAGATTCGCCTCGAGGTCGGCCCGGTGAGCCGCTGCCTCAACAGCCAAGAGGTGACTTTGGCGCAGCGCCCGATCGCTCGTCGTGGCGACCATCGCTTCGGCCGCCGGCGTCGACACGGACCACGGAGGCTGCTGCTCGGCCAACCGCTCGATCAGCTCCGGATCGCCGACGACATATCCAGCCCGCAGCCCGGCTAGCGCCCACGTTTTGGTCAGCGACCGCAGCACCAACCGGCCCGGCATCTCGGGCGCGATCAGTGTCCCGGGCTCCCCCGGCACCGCGTCCAGAAATGCCTCGTCGACGACGAGCACGCCAGCCGGCAGGGCTAGGAGCGAAGGTGCGGGGTGAAGGACGCCGGTCGGGTTGGTGGGGTTACCCACGATGATCAGATCCGACGGCGCCACCTGCGACGGCGTCAACGTGAATCCAGTCTGGGGCGTCAGCACCGCGCGCCGGGGGGTGCGACCTGCGGCACGCAGCGCGGCTTCCGGCTCAGTGAATTGGGGGTGCACAACGGTGCTGCTCCCCGGCAGCGCCCGGGCGATCAGGGTGAATGCCTCGGCAGCGCCCGCGCACGGCAGCACCATGGCTGGATCCACACCGTGTCGCTGCGCGATGGCGGCCTTGGCCCGGCTGGCGTCCGGATACGCGGCCCAACCGCTAGCGCGAATCGCCTTGACCAGCCACGGGGGTGTGGTGGCTTGGCGCAGGTTGACGGCGAAGTCGATCAGCCCCTCCCCCAGGTCGCGGTCGCCGTGGTGCAGGAGATCGACGGCTGCGGAGGGCGTCTCCACGGTCGTCGTTGCGGGGGCTCTGAACGGCGCTCTCCCGACGATGGGTTCAGATCCCGACGCAACCCCCGCCGCAGCCGATTGCGCGAACGTGTGCGCCGCGTCGGCGAACCGCTGCGCCAACTGGGGGTGGCCAGCCCAATGCACGTGCAAGTATGACGCGTGGACGGTGCCGGTGGCGACGCCGTCGGGTTTGCCGTCGAGGATCCAGGCGGGCGTCCCCTCCGCGACCTCCGTGCGTGTGCGGTGGAATTCGTGCCCCGTCACCGCCTCCCCCGGCCTGCCCAGAAGGTTCTCGGAGCTGGCCTCAGCCGTCCGATAGCCCAGAACGAGTCGCGGGTGCATGGCGGATTCGGCATCGAGCGCGCCCACCATCGGATGCCCGTCCAGAGATCGGGCCAGATACAGCAGCCCTGCGCACTCGGCCACCGTCGGCAGGCCGGCTTCGACGGCGCGGCGAATATCGCTGGCGAGTTCCTGGTTGCCGGACAGTTCCCCGGCGTACACCTCAGGGAAACCGCCCCCCAGCCACAGCCCCGACGCGCCGGCAGGCAGGGCGCTATCACGGAGTGGGTCGAACTCCACCACCTCGCAGCCGGCGGCCACGAGCAGTTCGTCGGTCTCCGGATAGCGGAAGGTAAACGCGCGACCCCCGGCGACGGCAATTCTGGGCCGGTTCTCGGTGAGCGGCGTCACTTCGTCGGCTGGATTCCACGGCTCCACGTCGAGGGCGGGAGACGAGGCGCCGAGCGCCAGGATGGCATCCAGGTCGAGGTGTTCGGCGACGGTGTTCCCCATCGCCGCGACCCCCGTGTGGTCGCGTTCGGCGGCCGGGACCAGCCCCAGATGCCTCGACGGGGCCTCGATCTCAAGATTGCGTGGCAGCTCGCCGAGCACTGGGAAACCTGCCTGTTCGACGGCGTCTCTCGCCTCGGCACCGTGCCGCGGGCTGCCCACCTGGTTGAGGATGACGCCTCCCACGCGCAGCGACGGGTCGAAGCTGGCGAGGCCCAGCACGGTGGCGCCGACGGTGCGTGACGTGTGCCGCGCATCGATGACGAGGACCACCGGGGCGTCGAGGAGGCGGGCGACGTGTGCTGTCGACCCGAACCCGCGGGTGCCGAGTTTGCCGTCGAAGAGCCCCATGACTCCTTCGACGATCGCCACATCGGCTCCCTGCGCACCGTGGAGGAACAGCGGCGCGATGCGCTCCTCGCCACACAGCCACGGATCGAGGTTGCGGCCGGGGCGGCCTGTCGCCAAGCCGTGGTAGCCCGGGTCGATGTAGTCGGGACCGATCTTGAAGGGGGCGACCGCCGTGCCGCGGGCCGTGAGCGCCGCCATGAGGCCCGTCGCCACGGTGGTCTTGCCGGACCCCGATGAGGCCGCGGCGATCACGAACCGGCTCACCATTCGATGCCTGCCTGCCCGCGCTGTCCGCCGTCGAGGGGGTGCTTGATCGGCACCATCTCGGTCACGAGATCGGCGGCGTCGATCAGCCTCTGGTCGGCGCGGCGTCCAGTGATGACGACGTGTTGGGTCCCTGGGCGCGACCGCAGCGCGGAGATGACGTCGTCGACATCCACCCAGCCCCATTCCATGGGGTAGGTGAACTCGTCCAGCAGCCAGAATCGGTGCCGTTCGGCGGCGAGGCCCTCTTTGATCCGGGCCCATCCGTCGCGGGCGGCCTCGGCCGGGTCGGTGGCAGTGTGCGCCCGAGACCACGACCAGCCGGTGCCCATCTTCTCCCACGTCAGCGCCCCGCGGGCGGGCAGCGCCGCGAAGGCCTCCTGCTCACCGGTCTTCCACTTGGCAGACTTCACGAATTGGTAGATCCCGATGTCCCAGCCTTGTGCCCAGGAACGCAACGCCATGCCCATGGCCGCGGTGGTCTTGCCCTTGCCGTCGCCGGTGTGGACGGCCAGCACCGGCCGCAACCGCAACTGCTTAGTGCTGACGGCAGCATCCTGAACGTGTGTGGTCACCTGGCCACCGTCCACGACCACGCGGTGACGCCACGGGCAGGCGTCCATCCGAGCAGGCGACCGATGGGCTCGGCCTGCTCAGTGTGAATGCGGGCCAGTTCGCCGCCCCAGCGTCGGTAGGCGGCAATACACAGTTCCTCGGTTTCCACCGTCACCCCATGCACCACGATGCGTCCCCCGGCCGGAAGCGCGGCGACGGCGGCCTCGATCACGGCGAACGTTGCCCCTCCGCCGATGAACACGGCGTCTGGCGCCGGCAGGGTGCCCAGAGCCTCGTCGACGGCGGCGCGGATCAGGGTGACGGCGCCGCTGGGGGCGAGCGCGGCGGCGTTGATCGCCACCCGGTCGGCGCGATGCTCAACCCGTTCGACGGCGACGGCGCGGGCACCGTCGGCGGCGCGACACCATTCGACGGCGACGGACCCGGCCCCGGCACCCAAATCCCACAGCAGTTCCCCCGGTCGGGGGCGCAGAAAAGCCAAGGCTGAGGCTCGCAGGTGACGTTTGGTGATGAGCCCGTCGTGCTCAAACGCGTCGTCGGGCAGGCCGGGGGTGCGGCCCAGCAGGGCTCCGGTGGGGTCGTCGATCATGGGCGGTCGGCCTTCTGTAGTCGGGCGGCGACGAGCAGGTCGCGGTCGGTCAAGAGGTTGGCGGGGCCCTGCACGATTGCGCCGTCGATGACGATCGCCACCTCGTCCGCCCACTCGAGGGCGAGCGGAATGTCGTGGGTGGCGATCAGCAGCCCGGCGTCGAGGGCGGTGAGGGTGTCGAGCAGGTCGACGACCCCGACGGGATCGAGACCAGCGGTGGGCTCGTCGAGGAGGAGGATGCGGGGACGCATGGCGACCGCTCCCGCGAGGGCCACCCGCTTGCGTTCGCCGTAGCTCAGTTGGTGGGTGGGGCGCTGGGCAAGGTGAGTGATTCCGAGCTGCGCCAGGGTCTCGTCCACTCGTTCACGCGTCGCCTCCTCACTGAGGCCAAGGTTGAGCGGCCCGAAGGAGACGTCCTGGGTGACATCGGCAGAGAACAACTGATGGTCTGGGTCTTGCAGCACCAACTGCACGTGGCGGCGGTGCGTCCGCAGCCCCGCGCGCCCATAGCTCACGGGCACGCCGTCGAGGAGCACCTCACCCTGCGTCGGACGAACGGCCCCAGCGAGCGCGTTCATCAGCGTGGTCTTGCCCGACCCGTTGGCGCCAAGGAGCGCGGTACGCTTCCCAGTCACTTCGATACTGGCGTTGGTGAGGACCGTTGCGCCGTGGTAGCCGACGGTGAGATTGCGGGCGGCGAGCATCAGGCCACCGCCACGTTGGCGACGGTGATGAGCCCAACCAGTACGGCACAGGCAGGCAACCACCACGCCCGCCACGTGGCGGTTCGGGTCAGGGTAGGTAGCCGGTCCTCGTAGCCGCGCAGTTCGAGGCCTCGTTGGAGGCAGGTCGAATGATTCCAGGTGCGCACCATGACGGTGCCGATGGCGTCGGCAGCTAGGTGGAGGCGACGGCGGAAAGAGGCGGCGCCGCCAAGCCGGGCGGCTTGGGCGGCTTGAATAGCCACCGCCGTGGACACGAAAACGAACACCAGTCGGTACATCAATTCGGCGATCTCACCGATGGCCGCAGGGATTCGCCAGCGTCGAAGCCAACCCACCAAGTCAATCATCGGGGTGGTCAATGGCAGCAGCAGGAGGGCCAGAGATCCGGCGATGCCATGCGCGGCGACGGAGATCGCGTGGGCCCCACCGTCGGGGGCCACCGCTAGCCATGGAGACCCGCCGACACGCACGGCGATGGGCAGCACCCCCACCGCGATAAACGCGATGGGTGGGAGCACGACGAGAGCAGCGAGTCCCGGCCGGATTCTCGCCGAGCCGAGGATGAGCCCAAGGGCTGCCGCGGCCACGAGGACGCAGCCGGGCCAGGCAGGCGAGAGCAATGCGGTGAGGATCAGGGAAAAAGACAGAAAGACCTTCGCCCCAACCGCATGCTCCCGCCATGGGGAAGTCCATGCCGCGTCGTCAACCGCGACTACCTGTGCCATGTGGGGTCACTCGCCCTTGACGTCACGCCCGCGAGCGAAGCGACCGACGACGAATCCGAAGACGATGCCGCCGAGGGCCGCCTGCAGGGCGAAGAGCCCAGACTCGAGTTCGCCGCTGATGTCGCCGGGGGAGAAAATCGGCTTGAACCATGGCTCGGCCTGCAGCATGTCGTTGGCGGTGGCATCGGTTCCGCCGAACTCGGCACCCGAAGGAGCGAGGAGAAGCATCGCCACGTAGATCGCGACGATCAGCACGATGATGCCCAGCGTGGTCCAGATCGCTGAGCGCTTAGACATGGCCGGTCTCCTTCACGATTCCGAGACGCACCAGTTCGGGGGTGGCCACGCGGGCGAGGAAACCGAACACGAGGATCCCGACGAGACCTTCGATGACGGCAAGCGGGATCTGGGTGATCGCGAAGAGGCTGGCGAACTTGCCGAAAGCGCCGAGCAAGCCGCTCTCGGCATCAGGGTAGGCAATGGCCAGTTGGAGGGAGGTCACGAGGTAGGTGGCGAGGTTGGCTACGAACATCGCGGAGAAGATCTTCAGCCAGGACGGACAGCCCAGCTTGTTGAACAGCACGTAGACGCCGTAAGCGGCCCACGGGCCGACGATGGCCATGGAGAAGACGTTGGCGCCCAGCGTCGTGAATCCGCCATGGGCGAGCAGCCCGGCTTGGAAGATCAACACCAGGGTGCCGAGTAGCGCCATGACGGGTGGGCCGAAGATGACGGCACCCAGCCCCGTACCGGTGGGGTGCGACGATGAGCCGGTTACCGAGGGCAGCTTGAGTGCGCTCAAGATCAAGGTGAACGCGCCAGCTGCGGCGAGGAGCAGCTTGTTCTCAGGGCTTTCTTGGGCCTTGCGAACCACCGCACGGCCTCCGTGAATCACGAACGGAGCCGAAGCCGCGAACCACGCTGCCGCCTGGATCGGGGGCAACATTCCTTCTGCGATGTGCATCAGGATTCCTTTCAGCCAGGGTGTCGCGCCCCAGCGGCAGGGCCATCCAGATCTAGTTCCTGACTCTCCGCCGGAAGGCGGTTCACAGTGGCGCGACCGTGCCAGCTAGTTCTGGCTTCCTAGTCTCCCGATGACGTGTCTAGTTGTGTAAGGCCCACCTAACCACATCGCCATGGACGGCAGACGGCGGGGTGGGGAAGCGCAACGCGGGTCACTGGCCGGGGCCCCCGACCGTGGGCCACGCCGATGCTCTACGGTGGCGGGCGTGGCTATGGATTACCTGACTGACGGCGCTGAGATTTACCGCGAGAGCTTCCGGATTATCCGGGAGGAAACCAACCTCGTTCGCTTCCCGGATGATGTGTCGCGGGTGGTGGTGCGCATGGTTCACGCCGCTGGATCACCAGACATCGCCGACGATGTGGCCTTCACCCCCGGGGTTGTGACCGCCGCAAACCAGGCGCTCCGCAATGGCGCGCCAATCTTCTGCGATTCGTCGATGGTGGCCACGGGCATCATCTCGTCGCGGCTGCCCGCGGCGAACGAGGTGGTGTGCCACATCAAGGATCCCCGTCTGGCGGAGTTGGCAGCTGCCAAGTCGATGACCAAGACGATGGCCGCAATCGACCTGTGGCTGCCGCGGCTCGACGGCGCCGTCGTCGCGATCGGCAACGCCCCCACCGCGCTGTTCCGGCTGCTGGAGGTGGTGGCCGAGACTGGCGTGAAGCCGGCGGCGGTGGTCGGTATTCCGGTGGGTTTCGTCGGCGCAGCCGAGTCGAAGGAGGCCCTGGTGGCCAACGAGCTCGGGCTGGAGTATCTGGCGGTGCGGGGACGTCGCGGCGGTTCGGCCCTCACCGTCGCGGCGATCAACGCGATCGCCAGCGTCGACGAGTTGACCAACACGTCGAAGCAGGAGAACTGATGCGTGAGGTGGTGCTGATCGGCATCGGCGCCGGGGACCCCCGGTGGATCACCCTAGAGGCCGTTGATGCGATCAACTCCATCGACGTGTTGTTCGTGGTGGTCAAGGAAGACGAATACGAGCAGCCCGTGGCGTTTCGCCGCGAGTTGATCGCCCGGCACCGCTCCCCTGAGCTGCCAGACCTTCGGATCGTCGAGCTCGCTGACCCTCCCCGTCCCTGGCGCACGACGCCCGATTACCCCGCGGCGGTGCGCACGTGGCGCCGGCAGCGGTTCGAGCAGTGGGGCGCCGCGATCGAGGAGGGCTTGGCCGACGGTGAGACCGGCGGCTTCCTGGTGTGGGGCGATCCCAGCCTGTACGAGTCGACTCTGGCGATCGTGCAGCGCATCGCCGACGGGGCCCCGGCCGAGCATCCCCTGTCGCTGCGGGTGATCCCCGGGATCAGCTGCGTCCTCGCACTCGCAGCCCGCCACCAGATCCCCTTGAACCGGCAAGGCAAGGCCGTGCAGATCAGCCCAGCGCGCCTGCTGGCTGATGGCGTCCCGCCTGAGGTTGACGACGTCGTCGTCATGCTCGACGGCAAGCAGACGTTCCACTCCATCGACCCGACGGGTCTCGACATCTACTGGGGTGCTTACCTGGGCACGCCAGACGAGATCCTGATCAGCGGTCCGCTCGCGGAGGTGCGCGATGAGGTGCTGAGGGTCCGCGCCGAGGCTTCCGAGCGCAAGGGCTGGATGTTCGACACGTACCTGCTGCGCCGCTCGTCGGTCGACTGATCGCGGACGCTCCGCGAGCAGCCCGCACCGCGGGCTGAGGATGGGCGCCTACCGCAAGGTCGCCGCGATGGCCTCCTTCACCCGCTTGGACGTGCGCGGGTCACGGTTGCCGATCACTGCCACGGTGAGCCCGTGGGCGTTGTCGACGGCCGGGGTCCACGCCGACCCTTCATCGGCGGCGTCAGCCCGCACGCAGAACGTGTGGCGTTCCTCCGCCAGCCGCGCGGCCAGCGCGTTGACGCTCGGCTGATCCGTCGCAGCCAACACGTACCAGGCGTCGCCCAGATCGCTATCAAGGAAGGGCCGCTCCGAGAAGGCGAAGCGCCCCTCCCCCGCCAGTGCACGCAGTTCCTCCGTCAACGACGGCGACACCACACGAACCCGCGCCCCCGCCTCGAGGAGACGCGGAATCCTGCGAGTGGCCACCTTTCCGCCGCCAATGACCAACACATCCCGGTCACGGAGCCGAAGCCCACTCAGGTACGTCGGAGAGCCGTGCGTGGGCGCCTGAGGCAGCATCTCCAGGTACCGCTCGGCGACGACGTCGGCCAGTTCTGGACACGCGTCGATGACCTCCGCCACCCGGACCTCTGCATCTCGATGCTCCATGGCCCACGCCTCGGACCGCTCGTGCGTCCACGTGCGCAGGCGCCCCGGAAACAGCCAATGCCCCATCACCACGATGCGTCGAGCCCCCGTCGCGTACGCCCGGTCGAGGGTCTCGGGGAGCGATGGCCGGGTCACTTGGATGAAGCCAGTCTCAAACGATTGCCACGAGCCACGTTCGTGGAGCATGCGTGCCAGCCTGACGTGATCGGCGTTGGCTTCAGGAACGAGAGCCCCACGGCCAACGAACACCACCGTCGTCTCCTCCTCGGACCAATCTCCGCGCGCTGCGTGGAGGCGCTGCTCCACGGCCTCCATCAGCCGTGGATGCGGGCCGAGGTGCGCCGCGTAGTCGATGTGCGCTCCAGGCACCCGTTCGCAGGCTTCATCGATGAACTCCGGGATGTCGGCCCGGACGTGGCCGCCAGTGCCCAGCATCAGCGGCACCACGACGGCCCTCGGCTGCTCGGCCATCGCGTCCACCAAAGCATCCGGGATCGATGGCTGGGTCAGCTCAACAAAGCCGACGCTGACAGGCGTCTCGGGAAGTCGCTCGCGGACGAGATCGACCAGCCGGTGGCAGGCCTCAACTCCCGCTCCAACGCGGGTGCCGTGCGCGGCGATGACGAGGGGGGTTGGGGCGTTCATGCCTGCTCCATCCATCGGTAGTCGCGGGGGGTGACGATGAGGCGACGTCCGCCGCCTGAGGTGACGTACCTCGTCGTGGAGGAGCCGACGACCACGAGCGAGTTCATGTCCACCCACTCAGGCTGGAACTCGGCCAAGGTGCTCATGATGACCTTCTGCCGCGGGCGGCAGGCCTGCTGCACTACCGCCACCGGCGTCGTCGGCGGGCGGTGTTCGCCCAGGATCTCCAAGGCGCGGGGCAGGTGCATGAGGCGCTTGCGGGAGCGCGGGTTGTACAGCACGGTCACGAAGTCGCCGACCGCCGCGCCGTGCAGCCGCTTCTCGATGCTGTCCCACGGCGTGTGCAGATCCGACAGGGAGATGGTGGCGTGATCGTGGCCGAGCGGGGCGCCCAGAATCGCCGACACGGCGAGGCTGGCGGTGACACCGGGAACGATCTCGACGTCGACGCCGTCGGTGCCCTGCTCCAACACGGGGCTGGCCATCGCGTAGATCGCCGGGTCGCCGCCGCACACGAGCGCGACGTTCTCACCGGCACGGGCCGCGTCAATCGCCGCCCCAGTGCGGGCCTCTTCGGTGCCCATCTTGGACGCCATGATGCGGGTGCCGGGGCGGATGAGGTCGCGGATCTGCTTGACGTAGGGGCCGTAGCCGACGATGAAGGTGGCCTGCCGCAGCGCGGTCTGGGCGCGCTGGGTCAGCAGGTCGCGGGAGCCGGGGCCGAGGCCGACCACGCTCAGCC
>DYZF01000032.1 GCA_020741375.1 Tessaracoccus flavescens | reverse complement strand
TGGGGCGTTTATGGCTGGGGAGCCACCTGCGGTCTTCGGCTTGGATGACTTTACCCGACGAGCCCCACCCCACCAAATCGCCCCGGTGTCGACGACGCAATCCCGTGGTGCCGCTTGACAGCTAAAAGTATCGTTGCAAAACTAATCACATCTTCACCTGCGGGTTTCATCGACGAACGGCGGCGACATGCACCAGTGGCACGACACATCCCTCTCCCCTCGCGAGCGCGCTCAAGCGCTGTTGGCGGAGCTGACCCTCGAGGAGAAGATCGGCCAGCTCGGCTCGTTCTGGCGCCACCTCGTCCCGGGGTTCAGCAACCTGGCTGAGGAAGAGAAGGCGGAGGCCACGCCCCAAACGGAGCCCGACGGCGATGCCGGCCACGACGCAGCAGCCGACGACGCGCACCACGACGTCGCCCCCATGGAGAGCGAGTTCAGCAAGGACGCCGTCACCTGGGAGCACACGATCGCGAACGGCCTGGGCCACCTCACGCGCGTGTTCGGCACCGCCCCCGTAACCGTCGCCGAGGGCCGCCAGGCCATCCGCGACCGCCAAGCCGAGGTGACCGCCGCGTCGCGCTTCGGGATCCCCGCCGTCGTCCACGAGGAGAGCCTCACCGGCTTCACCGCCTACGGCGCCACCGTCTACCCCGCCGCGATCGCGTGGGGCGCCACATGGCGCCCGGAGCTGATCGAAGAGATGGCCGCCGCGATCGGCGAGGATCTCCACGCCGTCGGCGCCCACCACTCGCTCGCTCCCCTGCTCGACGTCGTCCGCGACTACCGCTGGGGTCGCGTCGAGGAGACCACGGGCGAGGACCCCTACCTCGTCGGCACGCTCGGCACCGCCTACGTCAAGGGCATCCAGTCCGCCGGCATCCACGCCACCCTGAAGCACTTCGCCGGCTACGCCGCATCACGCGCCGGCCGCAACCACGCCCCCATCTCCATGGGCCGCCGCGAGTTGGAGGATTACATCCTTCCGCCGTTCGAGATGGCCGTGCGCGAGGGTGGCGTGAAGTCCGTCATGAACAGCTACTGCGACATCGACGGCGTGCCGGCCACCGCATCGAAGTACCTGCTCACCGAGGTTCTCCGCGACCGCTGGGGCTTCGAGGGCACAGTCGTGTCCGACTACTGGTCGATCGCGTTCCTCAAGGCCACCCACCGCGTCGCCCCCGACGAGGCCACCGCGGGCGCGCTGGCCCTCTCGGCCGGCCTCGACGTCGAACTGCCCACCACTGGCATGTACTTCGCGCTCGCCGAGGCGCTGGAGCGCGGCCTCGTCACGCAGGAGACGATCGACACGGCCGTCCTGCGCGTGCTCACCCAGAAGGCTGAACTCGGACTCTTGGATCCCGACTACGCCCACGCCGGCGGCGACGCCCCTGACCGCGACCTCGATTCTCCGCACAACCGCGACGTCGCCCGTCGCGTCGCGGCCGAATCGGTCGTGCTCCTCAGCAACGACGGCATCCTGCCGCTCGCCGACGACACCCGCAGCTACGCCGTCGTCGGCCCCATCTGGGGCGACGTCAAGTCCTTCATGGGCTGCTACGCCTTCCCCAACCACGTGCTCATGCGCCACCCCGGCGTGCCGCTGGGCCTCGACATCCGTGGCCTCGACGAGGCGCTGCGCGACCGGCTCGGCAACGTCACCTTCGAGCGCGGCTGCGGCTTCACCGACGGCACCGACGAGGAACTGCAGGCGGCTGTGGAGGCCGCGACTTCCGCCGACGTGGCCATCCTCACCGTCGGCGACCTCGCGGGCATGTTCGGCGTCGGCACCTCCGGCGAGGGCTGCGACGTCGTCGACCTCGCGCTCCCCGGCCGCCAAGGCGAACTGGTGGAGGCCGTCCTCTCCACCGGCACACCGACCATCCTCGTGCTCGTCACCGGCCGCCCCTACTCCTTGGGCGAGTACGCCGACCGCTGCGCCGCGATCGTCCAGGCGTTCATGCCGGGCGTCGAGGGCGGCGACGTGATTGCCGACGTGCTGACCGGCGCCATCAACCCGTCCGGCCGACTTCCCATCGCCATCCCGGCCCACCGCGGCGGCCAGCCCGGCACCTACCTCGTGCCGACGCTGGGATGGATCTCCGACGGCATCTCCAACCTCGATCCGCGACCCCTGTACCCGTTCGGCTACGGCACCTCGTACACCACGTTCGAGCTCAGCGACGCGCAGGTGTCGGCTGACTCGATGCCCGTCGACGGCCAGGTGCAGTACAGCGTCACGGTCACCAACACCGGCGATCGCGACGGCGCGGAGACCGTCCAGCTGTACCTCGAGGACCCGTGGGCCGAGGTGGTTCGCCCTCTCAAGCAGCTCATCGGCTACCTCAAGGTGGATCTCGCCGCCGGCGAATCCGCACGCCTCACCTTCGACGTGCACGCCGACCGCACCTCCTTCACCGGGTCGGACTACGTGCGCATCGTCGAGCCTGGCGAGATCAAGCTGAGCGCCGGGCGCTCCAGCGAAGACCGGCTCGAGGCGCTCGCCGTCGAGATCACCGGCGAGCGTCGCGTGGTGGGTGAGGGTCGCGTGCTGACCACGCCTGTCACCGTCGAGCGAACCGTCTGAGGGCCGCCACGCAAATCAGCCACCCGCCGTTTCACCGCACTTGAGCGGATGAGGCGGCGGGTGCCGCGTGCCTTAGTCTGTCTGCGTTAGAAATCCCCTTTTCATGATTGGACCGATATGCGTCGTCTCTTCACCGCCGGACTCCTCGCCGCTGTTGCCCTGACCGCGTGCGGCTCCGATGCCACCACCCCCGCCGGAACCAGCTCCACCGCCGCTGATTCGACGGACCGCAGCTACGACGTCTCGGGCATCCAGAAGGTCGACGACATCGCCGCCCTGCTGCCGCAGGACATTCAGGACAAGGGCAAGATCGTGATCGGCGCCTCCACCGACTACGCGCCGGCCGAGTTCCGCGCCGACGATCTCACCACGGCCATCGGCTACGACGTCGATCTGGGCAAGGCTCTCGGCAAGGTGCTGGGCGTCGAGACCGAGGTGTCCGACGCGGAGTTCGCGTCGCTGCTGCCGGGCATCGGCACCAAGTACGACATCGGCATCTCCTCCTTCACCATCAACGAGGAGCGCACCGCCAACTACAACATGATCTCCTACCTCACCGCGGGCTCGTCCTACGCCGTCAAGTCCGGCAACCCCGAGGGCTTCGACCCCGACGACGTGTGCGGCCAGGCGATCGCGGTGCAGACCGGCACCTACCAGGATGAGGAGCTCGCCGGCTTCAGCCAGGCCTGCGTCGACGCCGGCAAGCCCGAGATCGAGGTGCTCCAGTACGGCCGCCAGTCCGACGCCACCACCAACGTCGTCGGCGGCAAGGCCGTCGCGTTCTACGCCGACTCCCCCATCGCCAGCTACTCCGCCGCGTTGACCGGCGGCCAGCTCGAGGTTGTCGGCGGCATCCGCGACGCCGCCCCGCAGGGCATCGTCGTCGCCCAGGACAACGCTGAGCTCACCGAGGCCATGCAGAAGGCCATGCAGCACCTCATGGACGACGGCACGTGGGGCAAGATCCTCGACCAGTGGGGCGTCGAAGATGCCGCGCTGAGCACCGCCGACGTCAACCCGCAAGGCTGATATGGCTGACCGCCCGGAACTGATTCGAGCCCGCCCCGTCCCCAGGCCCAGCCTGTGGGTGTGGGCGGGCATCGTCCTTGTGCTGGCCGCGATGTTCATCAACGGCCTGCTCACCAACCCCAACTATCGCTGGGACGTGGTGGCACAGCACCTGTTCGATCCCCGGGTGGTTTCCGCCGTCGGGTGGACGCTCCTGTTGACGGTGGGGGCCATGGCCATCGGCATCGCGTTGGCGGTGACGACGGCGATCATGCGGATGGGCACCAACCCGGTGCTCCGCGGCGTCGCGTGGCTCTACATCTGGTTCTTCCGCGGCACCCCCGTCTACACCCAGCTGGTGTTCTGGGGCCTCATCGCGGTGCTGTACCCGCGCCTGAGCCTCGGCATCCCGTTCGGTCCCGAGTTCTTCGTCTTCGACACCCAGGACCTGATCAACGCGTTCGTCGCGGCTCTGCTGGGCTTGGGCCTCAACGAGGGCGCTTACCTGTCGGAGATCGTCCGCGCCGGCCTCAACTCTGTTGACAAGGGCCAATGGGAAGCGGCCTCCGCGCTGGGCATGAAGCGCTCGAAGACGCTGTGGCGCATCGTGATCCCGCAGGCCATGCGCGTCATCGTGCCGCCCACCGGCAACGAGACCATCTCCATGCTCAAGACGACGTCGCTGGTGCTGGCCGTGCCCTTCGCGCTGGAGCTGACGTTCGTCACTAACGCCATCGGCAACAAGGCCTTCCTTCCGGTGCCGCTGCTCATCGTGGCGGCGCTCTGGTACCTGACGATCACGTCGATCCTCATGGTGGGCCAGCACTACTTGGAGCGCTATTACGGCCGCGGCTTCGACGGCGAAACGCAGACCCGCGGCTCGATCAAGGGCATGTCGAAGAAGCAGGCGTCGATCCTCGCGTCGGGCACGACCGCGCACGCCGACGCCAACCTGGAGGTGACCCCATGACCGCGATGGTTGAGGCGAAGGGCGTCCACAAGTTCTTCGGTGAACTGCACGTGCTGAAGGGCGTGGATCTCACCGTCGACCGCGGCGAGGTGTGCGTCATCCTGGGCCCCTCCGGGTCTGGCAAGTCCACTCTGATCCGCTGCATCAACGAGCTGGAGCAGATCAGCGCCGGGCGGATGATCGTCGACGGCGAGCTGATGGGTCTGCGTGAGAAGGACGGCGTGCTACATCGTCTGAGCGACAAGGAGATCGCCCGCCAGCGCTCGAAGATCGGCATGGTGTTCCAGCGCTTCAATCTGTTCCCGCACATGACGGCGCTCGGCAACGTGATGGAGGCGCCGCGTCAGGTGCGCGGCCTGTCGAAGGCGGACGCGGAGAAGGTGGCGCGGGAGCAGTTGGAGCGCGTCGGCCTCGGCGACCGCGTCGACCACTACCCGGCCCAGCTCTCCGGCGGTCAGCAGCAGCGCGTCGCGATCGCGCGAGCGCTGGCGATGGAGCCCGAGCTGATGCTCTTCGACGAACCCACCTCCGCGTTGGACCCTGAGCTCGTGGGCGAGGTGCTGGCTGTCATGCAGGAGCTGGCCGCCAGCGGCATGACCATGGTGGTGGTGACGCACGAGGTGGGATTCGCGCGCGAGGTGGCCGATCAGGTGGTGTTCATGGACGAAGGCGTCATCGTCGAGGCCGGGACGCCGTCGGAGGTCATCGACAACCCACAAGAGGCCCGCACCCGCGACTTCTTCGCCAAGGTCTTGTAGCCGGGCGCCGGCCCCGGGTTTGAGCAGTTCCTGCACCTCAACTGCCGATTCGGCCATTCAGTGGCCAGATCGCGGGTTGAGGTGCAGGAACTGCTCAAACCTCAGTCGGGGCGCCAGGTGAAGCGCGGAGCGCGACGCTCGAGGAACGCCTGCTTGCCCTCCAGGAGGTCCGGGCCGCTGGCGGCGCGCGCCACCCAGGCGATCGCCGTCTCGGCGCTCAGATCGCGCGCCACGAGGCCATCGACGATCTCCTTCGACGCCCGCATAGTCAGCTGCGAGAGCCCCGCCATCCGCTCCGCCAACTCCAGCGCCGTCGCCAGCGCCTCCCCCGGCGCGACCACGCGATTGAGAAGGCCGACGGCGAGCGCCCGCTGCGCGTCCAGCCGCTCGGCGGTGTAGAGCATCTCCTTCGTCACCGACGGCCCCATCAGGTGGATCATCCGCTGGGTAGCGGAGACCGGGTAGACGACACCCAGACGCGCCGGCGGCACGGAGAAGGTGGCCTCCGACGACGCCACCCGTAGGTCTGCCGCGACCGCCATCTGCACTCCCCCACCGAAGCAGGGCCCCTCGATGGCTGCGATCACCGGCTTGGGGCTGGCGGCGATCGCCATCTCCGCGTTGATGGGGCGCTCGGCGTGGTTGAGTTCGTCGAGAGCCGCGATGTCCGCGCCGGCGCAGAAGACGTCGCCGGCTCCCGTCAGGACCGTGGCGTGCAGATCGTCGTCGCCATCGATCTCGCGCATCACGGCGGGAATCTGGCGCCACATGTCGTCGGTCATGGCGTTGCGCTTGCCGGGGTTGTTGATGGTGACGACGGCGACGGTGCCGTCGCGCGTCAGATCGATGCTGGCCATGGCCCCATTGATACCAGCAGGCTGCGGACGGCCGCCTCGAGTCCAGCGACCAGATCATCGATGCCGAGGCTCGCCTCGACCGGGGTGCCGCCGTCGGTCTCAGCTCCGACGCGCGCGGGGCCGGAGTCGCGCACGGCGGGCACGTGGATGAACCCGGCGGGGCCGTCGAAGGCCGTCAGGGCCGCGTGGAAGGTGGCGTTGCAGACGAACCGCCCGGCGTCCTCCGACACCTCCGCGGGCACACCCGCCGCCTTGATGGACTCCGCGATGAAATCGACGTCGACGCGCGCCTCGAGCCGCTGCGGGCCCTCGTCGATCGCGCCGTCGGGCTGCCGGCCGTCATTGTCCGGGATGCGTGCGCTGCGCTCGTTGACGGCGAAGCGCTCCGGCGTGATCGCCGCGCGACCGCCGGCCTCGCCGACGCACAGGACGACGTCTGGCTCGTGGGTGGCGATGGCGCCCGCGAGGGCCGCGGGGGCACCGTCGAACGACACCGGCAGGATCGCCGTCCGCAGCTCGATGGTCCGGTCCGCCCATCGCTGCGCCAAGCCCTGCACAGCCTGCTCGCTGGCGTTGACGGCGTCGCCGCCGAAGGGCTCGAAGCCCGTCATGAGAACTCGCACGCGGTCACTGTATCGGCCGATGGAAAAGCGTCTGGGCGAGAACCCGAAGGTTCCCGCCCAGACGCGTTGGTGAGTTTTAGAAGACTCAGGCCTCAGCCGGCTTGAGCGCAGCGTTGTCGATGTGAACGCTGGGGCTCATCGTGGCCGACACCGCGATCTTGCGGAGGTAGCGGCCCTTCGACGACGCGGGCTTGAGACGCAGGATCTCGTCGAGCACGGCGAAGTAGTTGTCGACCAGCTGCTCCTGGGTGAAGGAGGCCTTGCCGATGACGAACTGCAGGTTCGCGTGACGGTCGATGCGGAACTCGATCTTGCCGCCCTTGATGTCGGAGACAGCCTTGGCGGTGTCCATGGTGACGGTGCCGGTCTTGGGGTTCGGCATCAGGCCACGGGGGCCGAGGACGCGGCCCAGACGGCCGACCTTGCCCATGAGATCCGGGGTGGCGACGACGGCGTCGAAGTCGAGGTAGCCGCCGGCCACCTTCTCGATCAGTTCGTCGGTGCCGACCTCGTCGGCGCCAGCGGCGCGCGCGGCGTCAGCCTTGTCACCGGCGGCGAAGACGAGGACCCGTGCCGTCTTGCCAGTGCCGTGAGGAAGGTTGACCGTGCCGCGGACCATCTGGTCTGCCTTACGGGGATCGACGCCCAAGCGGACGGCGACGTCGATGGTCTCGTCGAACTTGGCCGATGCCATCTCCTTGATCAGGCGGAGAGCCTCTTCGGGGCTGTAAGCCTGTGCTTCGACGCGCTTCTCAGCTGCGCCCTTGTAAGCCTTGCTGTGCTTCATGCTGGTTCCTTCTTGAGCCAGTTCTGGTGTGGGGAGCACTCCCCTCCCAGAGTTGAATTGGGGGTGGATCAGTCGGTGGTGACGCCCATGGAGCGGGCGGTGCCTTCGACGATCTTCATGGCAGCCTCGATGTCGTTGGCATTGAGGTCTGGCAGCTTGGTGGCGGCGATCTCACGGACCTGGTCCTTGGTGAGCTTGCCAACCTTGTTCTTCAGCGGGTTGTCCGAGCCGCTCGTCAGGCCTGCGGCCTTCTTGATGAGCTCAGCAGCCGGCGGAGTCTTGGTGATGAACGTGAACGTGCGGTCCTCGTAGATGGTGATCTCGACGGGGATGACATTGCCACGCTGGGATTCGGTCTGGGCGTTGTAGGCCTTGACGAATTCCATCATGTTGACGCCGTGCGGACCGAGAGCGGTACCGACGGGCGGCGCCGGGGTAGCTGCACCGGCTTGCAGGGCGATCTTGACGATCGCCGATACCTTCTTCTTGGGAGGCATGGGTGGGTCCTTTACCTGGTGGATGGATGTGCCGCCGAAGCGGCGCAACGCACTATCTTAGACGACCTTCTCGACTTGCTTAAATTCCAAGTCGACCGGGGTCTCGCGGCCGAGGATCTCGACCAGAGCGCGGAGTCGCTGAGTGTTGGCGTTGATTTCGGTGATCGTGGCGTGCACCCCGGTGAAGGGGCCGTCGGTCACCATGACGGAGTCGCCGACAGAGAAGTCGACAACTTCGACCTTCTTCTTCCGTGCCACGGCGGCGCCCGCCTGTTCGGCGTTGACCTTGGCGATCACGGAAGGAGTGAGCATGTGGACGACCTCGTCGATCGACAGCGGCACGGGCTGGGTGCCCTGACCGACGAAGCCGGTCACCGACGGGGTCTGGCGGACGGTGCTCCACGAATCGTCGTTGAGCTCCATGCGCACCAAGACGTAGCCCGGCAGGACGCAGCGGGTCACGGTCTTCTTGGTGTTGTTGCGGATCTCGACGACCTCTTCGGTGGGAACCACGGTCTCGAAGATGTAGTCCTCCATGTTGAGGGTGACGGCGCGCGAATCCACGTTCTGCTTCACCCGGTTCTCCATGCCGGAGTAGGTGTGGATCACGTACCACTCGCCGAACTTGCTCTCGAGCTCCTCGCGGAGGTTCTCGAGGGCGGTGGCCACGGCGTCGTCGCCGTCCTCGGCCTGAGCCTCGGTGGCGTCGTCGGCCTCATCCTCGGAGTCGAGCGTCAGCTCGACGTCGTCGGCGGATTCGGTGGCGTCGTCGTCGGAGAGGAGACCAAGGTCGATTTCAACGTCGTCGGACTCTGGCGTCTCGATGGCGCCCAGATCAATCTCAAATTCAGTGTTGTCAGTCATATCCCTTAGTTCCCAAACAGCGTCAGCAGGATCCAGGTGAACAGTGCGTCCAGCCCGCCCACGATCGCGATGATGATGATCACGAAGATCAAGACGGCGAAGAACATGGTGACCAGCTGCGGCCAGGTGGGCCACACGACCTTCTTCAGTTCCGCGCCGGACTGCTTCGCAAACTCGATCGGGTTGCTTGCCTTGTAGTGGTCTTCGTCCTCGACGACGGCGTCCTTGCGGCGCTTCGTCGGAGCTGACTTCTTGACGGGGGCCTTGGCGGTCTTGCGCACGATGGCCGGCACCGCGACATCCGTGGAGTCTGTGGAGTCGAACTGCTGCTCCATCTCGGCGATGGTGGCATCGTCGTCGTCGACGACGGTCTCGTCCTCGACCATCTCCATGACGTCGGCCTCGGCCTCGGCCAGCGCGTCGGGATCCTCGATCTCGACATCGCCTTCAACCGGGTCGCCGGCGAGGATTTCCGCGTGCTCGTCGCCGTCGACGACGGGCTCGGTGGCGGGATCCTCAGGCAGGTTGGCGTCGGGTTCGCCGGACACGAGATCGTCGTGAGTCGGCTCCGCGTCGCGCGACTTGTCGCTCACGCTGGTGTTCCCTTCGCTCTACAAACAAAATGCCTCACCAGCCGAGCGGCTGGCAGGCGTGCGAGGCGGCCACTTTTGTGAGTGGCTACCTAGCAGGGCAGGAGGGACTCGAACCCCCAACCTGCGGTTTTGGAGACCGCTGCTCTGCCAATTGAGCTACTACCCTTTGGCGGTTGGATCACCGAGGCGTGAAGCGATTTTGAGCACGCTCCGACCTTGGCAACTTGTACCGGTTCCACCAACTATAGGCGGTTTTCCCCGTCAACGCACATCCGCTCAGGCCAGCGAAGCCAGCCACGCACGGTGCAGGTCCGCGTAGCGACCCTCTCCCCCGACGAGCTCCGACGGCCGTCCGTCCTCAACCACCTCACCGTGCTGGAGCACCAGCACTCGGTCGGCGATCTCGACGGTGGACAGGCGGTGGGCGATGATGATGGCCGTACGGTCGGCGAGGATCGTCGACAGGGCCTTCTGCACCAAGCGTTCCGTCGGGATGTCCAGAGAACTGGTGGCCTCGTCGAGGATCAGCACCTTGGGATCGGCCAGCACAACTCGGGCGAACGCCACCAGCTGCCGCTGGCCAGCGGACAGCCGCGAACCGCGCTTGCCGGTGTCGGTCTCGAAGCCGGCGGGCATGTCTTGGATGAAGGTGTGGGCGCCGACGGCGGTCGCCGCGGCCACCACCTCCTCATCCGTGGCGTCGGGCTTGCCGAAGCGGATGTTGTCGGCGATCGAGCCGGCGAAGATGAAGTTCTCCTGAGTCAGGAGCGTGACGTGCCGGCGCAGCGTGTCGTCGTCGAGATCCCGCAGGTCGATGCCGTCGAGCGAGACGGTGCCAGCTTGCGGATCGTAGAAGCGGGCGATGAGCTTGGCGATGGTGGTCTTGCCGGCGCCCGTGGTGCCGACGAGGGCCACCGTCTTTCCCGCGTCGAGGTCCAGAGACAGGCCGGGCAGGACGGTCTTGCCCTCGACGTACTCGAACTCGACGCCGTCGAACGTGATCCGGCCCTGCGCCACCGGCAGCGGCGTGGGGTTCTCCGGGTCCGCGACATCCGGCTCTTCGGCCATCACGCTGGACACCTTCTCCAGCGCCGTCAGCGCGGACTGCAGCGTGGAGACGAACTGGCTGAGATCCTGCATCGGGTCGAAGAACATGCGCAGATAAAGCACGAACGCGGCCATGGTGCCGACGGAGACAGTGCCGCCGACGGCCAGGATGCCGCCCGCGAGCACCACCAGCACGATGCCCAGGTTGCCAATGAACTGGATGCCGGGCATGCCGCGAGCGAAGACACGCATGGCGCGCACGTTGGAATCGCGGTAGGAGGTGGCGACGTCCTCGAAGATCTGCATCGAGCGCGGCTCGCGGCGGAACGCCTGAACGGCCTTGATGCCGGTCATCGTCTCGATGAACTGGACGATGACGATGGCCGACTTAGTCCGCACCACGCGGAACGCCCGAGTGGAGGCGCGCGCGAACCAACGCATGAGGAAGAACAGCAGGATGTAGGAGAAGAACGCGACGAGCGCTAATCGCCAGTCGAGCGTCAGCATCAGGATCGACGAGCCGACGATGGTCAGGACGGCGATGATGACGACGTCGAGGCCTTGCACCACCAACTCCTGCACCGCCTCCACGTCGCTGGTCATGCGGGAGACTGCGCGGCCGGACGTGTACTTGTCGTGGAAGCCGATGCTGAGCCGCTGGAACTGCTTGAACAGGCGACGACGCAGGTCCAGCAGGATCTTGTTGCCGACGCGGCCCGAGATCCGCACGAAGGCCACGCGGGCGATGGTCTGCACGACGATCGCCGCGAGCATGATCCCGAGCGTCGGGAAGAGCACGTCGGAGGCGTCGGGGCCGACGAGACCGTGATCGAGGATGCGCTGCACGAGTACGGGCACGACGAGCCGAGCGGCAGCCTCCGCGACCACGATCGCGACGAGCGCGATGAGGATCCGACGGTGCGGCTTCACCAAGGCGGCCAAGAGCCGACGGCTGGGCGCGCGGAGCGCCACGGTGGCGTCGGTCTCCTCCGCAATCTCTTGCTTCACGCCGCGCCACTGGGCGTTGGCGTCGTTGGTGTTCTGATCGGTCATCGCTGCTCACCTCCCAGGTCTGCGTCGATGTTGTAGTCGGCCGACAGCAGTTCGCGGTACTCCGGAACGGTCGCCAGCAGGTCTGCGTGGGTGCCGGTGTGGGCGATCTCGCCCTCGACGAGCACCGCCACCCGGTCCGCGAGGAGCACCGTCGACGCGCGGTGGGCCACGACGATGCCCGTCACGCCCACGAGCGTGGACTTGAGCGCCTCTTCCACCTCGGCCTCGGTGTGGATGTCGAGCGCGCTGAGGGTGTCGTCGAGCACCAGAACGCGCGGCTTCACGAGGATTGCGCGGGCGAGCGCCAGGCGCTGCCGTTGGCCGCCGGACAGGCTGAGGCCCTGTTCGCCGAGGCGGGTGTCGAGCCCCCAGGGGAGGTCGTAGACGAACTCGGCGCGGGCGACGCGGACCGCCTCGGCGATCTCCTCCTCGGTGGCCTCGGGGCGGCCCAGCGTGAGGTTTTCGCGCGCGGACATGGAGAACAGGATCGGATCCTCGAAGGCAGTGCCGATGAGGCTGCGCAGTTGGCTGAGATCGAGATCGCGCAGGTCGACGCCGTCGAGGAGGATCTGACCGCCGGTGACGTCGACGAGGCGCGGGATGAGCGAGACCAGCGTCGATTTGCCGGAGCCGGTGCCGCCCACCAGAGCCACCGTCTCCCCCGGCTGGATGTGCAGGTTGAGGCCGGACAGCGTCGGGGTGGCGGCGTCGTCGAATTGGTACGTGACGTCGCGCAGGACGAGCTCTCCGCGGGGATCGGCGATGCGCTGCTCGCCGGACTGGATCGTGACGGGGGCGTCGAACACTTCAACCACGCGGTCGGCGGCCGTTGCGGCCTCGCGCGCGAACGAGAGCAGGAAACCGAGCCCGCCCACCGGCCAGGAGAGCGACAGCAGCAGCGTGACGAAGGTGACGGCGTCGCCGAGGCTCAGCTGGCCGGCGTTGACGCCGAGGCCGACGCCCAACAGCACCACGAGCAGCAGCACCGTCGGAAACACCTCTAGCAGCGTCCAGAGGATGGAGGCCAGATCCATGCGCTTCACGGCCGTGTCGCGGAGGCGGCGGGCGTCGACGTCGTAGTTGTCGAAGGCGTAGGCGGTGCGGCCGAAGGAGCGGATGACGCGCACGCCGTGCAGTGATTCCTCGGCAGACGACGCGGCGTCGCCGGTCTCGTCCTGCAGGCGGCGCGACAACGGGCCGAACTTGCTGAGGAGGTACACCACGGCGATGACGACGGGGATCACGAGCACCAGCACCGCGAGGCCCACCTGCCACAGAGTGACGATCATGATCGCGAGGACGACGACGATGTGCAGCGCGCTCATGAACAGCATGACCATGCCGAACGACATGAAACGGCGCAGGAGGCCGAGGTCGCTCATCACGCGCGACAGCAACTGGCCCGATTCCCACGACTTGTGGAAGCCCATCGGGAGCCGCTGCAACTGGTCGAAGAGATCGAGGCGGATGTCGGTCTCGATGTGTGAGGTGGCCCGCGACATGATCCAGCGGCGGATCAGCGAGATGATCGCTTCGGCCGAGCCGACCAGCAGGATGAGGAAGGAGAACCACAGCACGCCGCGGAGATCGCGGTCGCGGATGGGGCCGTCGACGATCTGGCCGAGCAGCACGGGGATGGTGACGCTCGCCAGCACACCCAGCGGGCTCATCGCGAAGGACAGCGCGAACTGCTTCCAGAATGGCTTGATGTAAGGGAGGAAGCGCAACACGTGCGGGCGGCGAGGGTGTGCTGGGGCCAGAGAATAGGTTCGTTTGTCCGGAAGCACGCGTTAACCCTAGCCATCATGAGAGTCAGGACCTATTTCGGCGCGGGGCACTACTCTGGTCGGCTATGAGTGCTGATCTCCTCAACGCCTTGGTGGCCGGCATCGACGCCGTGCTGCCGCAGGCGGCGGCGCTGCGCCGCGAGATCCACGCAGATCCCCACCTCAGCGGGCAGGAGGCCCCCACCCGCGACCGGTTCCTGGCCGCCACCCCGTGGCTCGATTGGCACCCGGTGGCCCAGACGGGCGCCTGGGGTCGCATCGGGCCGGGAGGCCCGGCCGTCGGCGTGCGCGCCGAGCTGGACGCGCTCCCGATCAACGAATCCACGGGCGTGGAATGGGAATCGCGGAACCCGGGCGTCATGCACGCCTGCGGGCACGACGTGCACCTCGCAGCCCTGTGGGCGCTGGCGACGGCGGCCCGCGGGCTCGACCTGCAGGTCGGGCTGGTGCCCGTGCTGCAGCCGCGGGAGGAGATCACGCCGCCCGGCGCCGTCGACGTGGTGGAATCCGGGCTGCTCGAGGACGAAGAGATCGAGGCGATGATCGGCGTGCACGTGCAGCCGTCGGTCGAGCGCGGGGTGGTCTCGACGGGGGCCGGCGCTGTCAACGCGGCTTACGACTCCTTTGAGATCGTGGTGAAGGGGCGGCCGGGGCACGGCGCGTACCCGCACATCGCCGTCGACCCCATCGGCACGCTCGCCAGCATCGTCTCGGCCATCTGCGCCCTCCCCAGCCACTTGGTGGACCCGACGCATCCGACGGTGGTTTCTGTTGGGCAGATCAGCGGCGGCACCGCGCCCAACGTGATCGCCGAAGAGGCCGCCTGCCGCGGCACGATCCGCACGTTCTCAGAGGGCGACCGCGACCTCATCCACGAGACCATCGCCCGCACCGCGGAAGCCATCGCGCTCAGTCGCGGCGCGGCTGCCGCCACCCGGTTCGTGCGGGGCGGGCCCGCGCTGGTCAACGACCCCGGCCTGGCGCGACGGGTGGACCCGCTCTTGTCGTCGATGGGCCTCACGGTCGCGGAGACGCCGTTCAGGTCCTGCGGCTCGGACGATTTCGCCGAGTACGGCCTGGCGACGGCGTCGATCATGTGCTTCGTCGGCACCGGTCGCACCGACGGCATCGGGCTGCACCACGGGGCGTTCCTCCCCGGTCGCGAAACGCTGCGGATCGTGGCCCAGACGATGGCGGCGGGCTACGTCGCGGCGGCGGGCGCGCTCGGTAGCTAGATCAGCCGAAGAGGACGGCCCAGACCTCATGGTCCACGACGCCGTTCACGACGATGTGATGACGGATCTCAAGGTCGCGAACACTCGCCAAGGTCTGATCGACGAAGTTCCCTGTGGTGGGAATCTCGTACCCGGAGGCGGCGAGCAACACCTGTAGAGCTCTCACCCCACTCCCGGTGGCGTTGTACGACAGCGTAGGGAGCAAAGCGTCCCATGTTGGCTTCGACATCTCACCGGTCGCGGCCAGGCCGGACTTGCTTTGCAGCGCCTTGACTGCGGCGATGGTGCCGGACCCATACCGGCCGTCGACGGCGACCGCTGCCCCCTTGGCGTTGAGCAGGTGCTGGAGCGCAGTCACCCGGGCCCCGGTGGCCCCAGACGCCAGAGCCGGATAGGTCACTTCCGACACGGAACGCTGGACGGGCCGCACACGAGGGGTGGGAGCAACCTGAAGCAGCGCCCACGTCGAAGCGTCCATAGCCCCCGTCGGCGTCAATCCATAGAACTGCTGGAATTGGGTCACGACGTGCTGGGTCTGCGCCCCGTAATTCCCGTCAGCGACAAGGGCGGCGCCCCATGCATTCAGCCGGGCCTGCAAGTCCACAACGGCGACCCCCTGAGCTCCTCTCCGCAGGGTCTCCATCGACGGCGTCTCCGACGGCAAGCCGGAACCCGCGCCGTTGGTGTTGTACTGATACAGGTTGTAGCTCTTCATGATAGAGGTCACGAGCTCGCTGTACTTCGGGTCCGTGGCGTAGCCGGCCTTGTGCACCTCGATGATGAACTGATCGGGGTAGGCGGAGTACTTGAAGGCCTCCGAGTAGCGGCTGGCGGTGGTGAGCAGGCGCCCGTAGTCGAGCAGCGAATTGCCCCAGTTGGCGTAGGTGCGGAAGTTCGACGTCAGAAGGTACTTGGTGCCGTCGGAGCGGTACTCGTACGACGGCACGGGAACGCAGCCGGTCTGGTACGGCGAGACCACCGAGGTGCACTTGATGTTGAACAGCGTGTTGACCTCGTAGGTGACGCCGTTGATCAGCATGGTGCTGGCCATCGTCGAGCGCCCCCAGCCCGACTCAAGCGCTGCCATGCCGATCGCCACCGAGGCGGGGATGCCGGTGTTGCGCTGGTTCTCCTGCGCCGGGCCGACGAGCTTCGCGATGAAGTCGGTTTGAATCGTGGCGTGCGCCGGCGCGGCGACGAAGGACGACATCAACGCGACCATGATGGCCGCGACGATGGAGCGAAGGGAGCGCATGGGGGACCTCCTGAGACTGATGTCCCGCGCACCTTAAGCCTCGATGAGAAGTGCCTGAAAGTCTCTCAACTTGAGGTTGAGTTTCGGCTCATCGCTTCCTAGAGGGAGATGCCCACCAGATTGACCTCGGGGACGAGCGTGATGCCGAACTTGTCCTCGACGCCGTCGCGCACCGTCCGGGCGAGGTTCACGAGGTCTGCGGCGGTCGCCGCTCCCCTGTTGGTGAGAGCGAGAACGTGCTTCGTGGAGAGCCCTGCGGCGCCGTTGCCGAACCCCTTGGGGAAGCCGGCGTTCTGGATTAGCCAGGCTGCGCTCGTCTTGACGGCGCCCTCGGCCGCGGCGAAGCGGGGCGCCTCAGCTGGGAGGCCGGCCGCGTCGTCGGCGGTGAGGATCGGGTTGGTGAAGAAGGAGCCGGCGCTCCACGTGTCGTGGTCCGCCTCGTCGAGCACCATACCCTTTGATCCGCGGATCGCGAGCACGGCCTCGCGGACGCGGTGGGCGTCGACGCGCTTGCCCGGCTCGGTGCCGAGGTGCCGAGCCAGCTCCGGGTAGGCGATGGGGGCCCCGAGCGAACCGAGCCCAAATTGGAAGCCCACCTCGAGCACGATGTAGCGGCCGGGTTCCTGCTTGAACCGGGAGGTGCGGTAGCCGAAGCCGCAGTCGCTGACTGGGAAGGTGCGCTGGGTGCGGTCGTGGCGGTCCCACGTGCGGACGAACGTGAGGGTGTGCGCCACTTCGGAGCCGTAAGCCCCGACGTTCTGGATCGGGGTCGCGCCGACGCTGCCGGGGATACCCGACAACATCTCGATACCGCTCCACTCCTGATCGACGGCGTGTGCGACGAACGTGTCCCAGTTCTCGCCGGCGCCCACTCGGACGGCCGCTCCCCCGCAGCTGGACACGTCGGCCTTGAGCCCGGTGATGGCGACGCGGACGACGGTGCCGGGGAAGCCGTCGTCGGAGATCAGCAGGTTGGAGCCGCCGCCGAGGATGAGGACGGGTTCGCCCCGCTCGTCGCAGTCGGTGACGGTGTCGATCAGTTCCCGCTCCGTCTCGGCGACGACGAAACGATTGGCCGGGCCGCCGACGCGGAGCGTCGTGTGGTCGGCGAGGCGATCGGAGTTGTCGACGGCGGGGCTTGCGAGGTCGTCGTCGACGCGTTCCACCTCACACGCCACCGGCTCCGTGGATTCTGGCTCGAGGGTGATGCCGAAGTCAGCCAAGGCGCACCTCCGCGCGGGCCGCGCCGAGGACGGCCTCGTCGCCGCAGGTCGCGGTGATGCTGACCTTGGCGACGCCGTCGGCCACCTCAGTCACGGTCCCGTTGTAGACCACTTCGGTGCCCTCGTCGGTGTCGGGGACCAGCACCGGTCGCGTGAAGCGCACGAAGTAGGTGGTGACGCGGGCCGGGTCGCCGATCCAGTCGTTGACGATCTTGAGGCCGGCGCCCATGGTCCACATGCCGTGCGCGACAACCGACGGCAGTCCGATGGCTTGGGCGTGGCGGTCGGAGAAGTGGATCTCGTTGAAGTCGGTGGACGCGCCGGAGTAGCGCACCACGTCGGAGCGGGTGACGCGCACTCGCAACTCGGGCAGTTCGTAGCCGACGGTGATCTCAGGCATCAGCGTCCTCCCGGGTGTGCATGAGCGTGGAGCGCGCCTCGCAGACGGTCTCTCCGTCGACGGTGAGGTTGACGAGGATGCCGACCCACTCCATCGCGCCACGGTTGCGGACCTTCTCGATGGACATCTCGGCGACGACGGCGTCGCCATCGCGGAGGGGGCGATGGAAGGTGAAGCTTTGGTCGCCGTGCATGGTGCGGTGGAGCGCCAGGCCCAGTTCGGGGTCGCCGAAGAGTGCGCTCCATGCCTGGGCTGCAATGACGGCCGCGAAGGTGGGCGGGGCGATCGGATCGTCTCCGGAGTAGGCGGGGTTGTCGTCCTTCACCGCTGCGGCGAACTCGGCGATCTTCGCGCGGCTCACCACGTAGGGCGGGGCCGGCGGATACGTGCGGCCCACGTGCTCGGGAGTGATTGGCATGGGTCACAGGCTACCGCGCTGGGAAGGCCCAATCCCTGTCCCGCTCGTCCCAACCATGAAGCCGACTGCTGCCCCGTCGGAGCAAACGAAAACGGCCGCCCCCGAAGGGACGGCCGTTCTACTGAAAATTCAGCGGGTCTCGCGGTGCGCGCGGTGGGTGCGGCAGCGCGGGCAGAACTTGTTGATCTCCAGACGATCCGGCGTGTTGCGACGGTTCTTCTTGGTGATGTAGTTGCGCTCCTTGCACTCGGTGCAAGCAAGCGTGATCTTCGGACGAACGTCCTGAGACTTCTTAGCCATTGCTCTACTTCCTTTTGCGCGGGGCGCTTGGTCTGCGTATCGGTTGTTGGTGACGAGGGGGGGACTTGAACCCCCGACACAGCGATTATGAGCCGCTTGCTCTACCGACTGAGCTACCCCGTCAAGGAGTTTCTTCCGTAGGTGGAGCTACGGAAGAAACAGAGCCCCCATGCGGAATCGAACCGCAGACCTTCTCCTTACCATGGAGACGCTCTGCCTACTGAGCTATAGGGGCCAGCCGGGGACCAACCATACACGGACTTTTCGGGACTGCACAAATCGGGGGTTCCAGGCCCCCGACAGCCCCGTCCGGGACGGTCCCCGGGCGGCCGCGATCAGGCCTTCAGTGCGCCGATCGCGGCCTCGAGGGCGTCCTGGAACAGCGACTCCCTCTCCTCCGAGGTCAGGTCGCCCGAGCCGTCGAACAGGTGGTCGGAGACGGTGAGCACCGCAGCCGCCTCCTTGCCCGCGGCGAGGGCGCAGGCGAACAGACCGGCGGCCTCCATCTCGACGCCGAGGGTGCCGAGCTTGTCGAGGGCTGGGACGATGTCCATGCGCGAGCTGTAGAAGAAGTCGCTGGTGTAGACGGGGCCGACGTGGACCCGCTTCCCCGAGGCCCTCGCCGTGTCGACGGCGCCACGGAGCATGTCGAAGGAGGCCGTCAGCGAGAGCGACACCCCCGGCACGTCGATCGTGGCCACGCTCGAGTTGGTGTGCGCCGCCGACGCGACAACGACGTCCCTGACGGCGACCTTCGAGGAGATGCCGCCGCACGTGCCGACACGGCAGATCCGCTCGA
>DYZF01000031.1 GCA_020741375.1 Tessaracoccus flavescens | reverse complement strand
TGCACCTCGTCCTTGCGCAGCCGCGCCATCGCGTCGAGCAGGCGCTGCTGCAGTTCTGCGCGCACATCGGATGCCGCGGCGACGCCGTCGAGATCGAGGATGGTCTTGTAGTTGGCGCTGATCTGGTTGTTGCGCGGCGCGATGGTCTCATACGCCTGCTGGGCGTGCGGGAGGACGTCGGCGAGCGTGTCGAGGCGGGCATGGAGGAGCTCGGCACCGATCGCGGAGAGTTGCTCGTTCCAAATCTGGAGCGTCACTTCTTCATCGCCGCCGGACGGCAGGAAGGATTTGCCGGCCATCGCCTTGAGCAGGGCGTTGCGTTGTTTGAGGACGCGGTCGAGGTCTTGACGGACCCCCGCCATCCGCGGCCAGCGGGTTTGAACGAGGGAATCCAGCCAAGCGCGCCGGTCTGACGGGTCGCCGCGGACGATCGACAGATCCATCGGCGAGAAGACGACGGTGCGCAGCGCGCCGATGAGATCCCGCGGGCGGGGTAGCGGGCCGCGGTTCAGCCGGGCGACGTTGGAGCGACCGTTGGCGATCTCCAACTCCAGGGAGATGACGCGGTCGTCGTCGCGCGCCGCCTGCACCTTGGCCCGGACGATGGCGCTGTCGGCGCCGGCGCGGATCAGCGGCGCGGTCGCGGCGACGCGGTGCGAGGACATCGTCGACAAATACTCGACGGCCTCCACCAAGTTGGTCTTGCCCTGGCCGTTGGAGCCGACGAAGACGGTCACGCCGTCGGTCAGCTCGAGCGTGGCCTTTTGGAAATTACGGAAATCGACGAGCTTGAGCTCCGTGACGAACACTCCCGGCCGTCAGTCCTCAGACGGCTTGACCGCGTGGCCGCCGAACTGGTTGCGCATGGCGGCAACCATCCTCATGGCGGGCGAATCCTCCTGACGCGACACGAAGCGCGCGAACAGGCTGGCCGCGATCGTCGGCACCGGAACAGCGAGATCGACGGCGGCGTTGACGGTCCAGCGACCCTCGCCCGAATCGTCGACGAAGCCCTCGATCTTGTCGAGGTGCGGATCCTCATCCATGGCCAAGGTCATGAGATCCAGCAGCCAGGAGCGGATGACGGTGCCCTCGCGCCACGATTCGAAGATCGCCGGCACGTTGGTGACGTTCTCCGCCTTCTCCAGAAGCTCGAATCCTTCGGCGTAGGCCTGCATGAGGCCGTACTCGACGCCGTTGTGCACCATCTTCGCGAAGTGGCCCGCGCCGTGATCGCCGGCATGGACGAAACCGAACTCGCCCTCGGGCTTCAGCGCGTCGAACACCGGCTGAGCGACGGCGACAGCGTCGGCCGGGCCGCCCACCATCAGCGCGTAGCCATTCTCAAGGCCCCAGACGCCGCCGGAAACACCGCAGTCGAGGAAGCGGATGCCGGCCTCAGCAAGGTACGCGGCGTGGCGAGCGTCGTGGGTCCACTTGGAGTTGCCGCCGTCGATGACGATGTCGCCCTCGCTGAGCAGCGGACGCAGCGTCTCCACCAGCGCATCAACCGCCTGGATCGGCACCATGAGCCACACCACGCGCGGGCCCTCGCCCAGCTTGGCGATCATGTCGGCTTCGTCGACAGCGTCGGAGATCTCCGGATTGTGATCCAGACCAACCACTTCAAGCCCACCGCGGCGCAAGCGCTCGCGCATGTTGCCGCCCATCTTGCCTAGACCGATCAGACCAATACGCATGGGTTGCTCCTCACGAAGAGTTGAGTGGAGGTGGGGATCGGGACGATCAGTTGGGCAAGCGCATCAGCATGATGACGTGTCGGTAATCCGCCAGCGGCTCGGCGTCGATGCTGGCCAGACCCATGATGAGGCAAGGCTTGCCGGGCAGCGTGAACGAGAACTGCGCGAACGGAGCATCGAGCGCGGTGAGCGCGTCGAGCAGGTAGTGCGGGTTGAAGCCGGCGTCGGTGATGGACTGCTCGTCGCCCACCACCTCAACCTGGGCCTCGATCGCCTCGGACGCCTGGGCCTGATCGCCGGTAGCGGCCTCGAGGGCGACGTGGTCGTCGTTGATCCGCATGCGCAGCGGGGTGTTGCGCTCGGCGACGAGCGAGACGCGCTTCACGGCTGCGAGCAGGTCGGCGGTGTCGACGCGCACGGTGACCGTGGCGTTGACGTCCATGAGGTGGCGCACCTTCGGGAACGCCTGGCTCAGCAGACGGGTGGTGGCTTCGCGGGTGCCCTTGCTGCCTTCGCCGACGAAGCCGGCGAGGCCTTCGCCCTCAGCCTCCGTGGTGGACAGCGAGATGGAGACGTTCTCACCGGCCGTCATGGACTTGGCGGTATCGGCCAGCACCTTGCCCGGGATGAGGACGCTGCCCTCGACGCCGGGGGTAGCGGGAGTCCAGTTGAGCTCCTTGAGGGCCATGCGGTAGCGGTCCGTGGCGAGCAGCGAGAGGTTGTCGCCGTCGATCTCCATCTTCACGCCGGTGAACACATTGAGCAGTTCGTCGCGCCCAGCGGCCACGAACACCTGACCGACGGCCTTTTCGAAGCTAGCGGCGTCGATGGTGCCGGTCTGCGACGGCATGTCCGGCAGGGTGGGGTATTCGTCGACGGGCAACGTCTGCAGCGTGAAGCGGGCCTGGCCGCACTTCAGTTCGACGTTGGAGTGGTTGGCGTCGAGATCCACCGGCTTGTTCGGCAGCGAGCGCGCGATCTCCGAGAGGAGACGGCCCGACACCAGCGCGGTGCCTTCGTCGGTGACCGTGGCCGGGATGGTGACCTTGGCTGAGGTGCTCGAGTCGAAGCTGCTCAGCGTGACGCCCTTGGCGTCGGCTTCAAGCAGCATGCCGGCGAGGATCGGCGCGGTCGGTCGCGTGGGGAGGCTACGAGCCACCCAAGCCACGGCGTCGGCCAGCGCGTCGCGCTCAACTCGAATCTTCACGAGGTCCCCTTTGATCTGTCTGGTTCGTCGCTAAGCATCATAGCCGTCAGGCAATGCCCGATTACTAGGCGTCGACGACAACCTGTGGACGGATTGCTCTACTGCGCGTCACTCCGTCGCAATCGAATCAAGCACGTTGAGCTTGGAAGCGCGGCGGGCCGGGCCGACGGCAGCCAACACACCCACGATGGCGGCCACGACGACGAAGATCAGCAGCTGCACCCATGGGATGACAAGGGTGTCGACTCCTTGATCGCGCAGCAGCGACACCAACGCGCTGCCGAACACCAGGCCAAGGACGACGCCGAGGATCGCGCCCAGGCTGGCCACCATGACCGATTCCAGCGTGACCATCCGGCGCAGCTGACCTCGCGTCAGGCCGACGGCGCGCAGCAAGCCCACCTCGCGGGTGCGCTCCAGCACCGACAGGCCGAGCGTGTTGACGATGCCCAGCACGGAGATGATGATCGCCAGCGCGAGCAGCGCGTAGAGCACGGAGAACAGCTGGTTGAACTGGTCGACGCGAGCCTCCACGAACTCGTCGACGTCGGCGACGACGAGGGTGGGGATCTCGCTGGTCGCGTCCAGGAGGCCTTGGCGCACCTGCTCCCGGTCTGCGCCGTCGCGGGTGAAGACGACGGCGTTCTGGATCAGCGTCGGATCGCCGAGCTGGGCGAACACCTCGGGCGTGACGATGACGTCGCCGAAGGTTCGCGCGCCCTGGTGGATGCCGGTGACGAGCACCGTGACGCCGGGGCCACCCTGAGGTGAGGGGAGGTCGATGAGCTGGCCGAGTTGGGCGTCGTGCTCGGCGGCAAAATCCGTGGAGACGACGGCCGGCTGCACTCCCCCGTCGGCGCGGAGGGTGCCGCTGTACTCCAGCGCGGTGGCTCGGGAGAGGGCCTCGTCGGTGGCACCGGTGATCATGACGGGTTCGCCGTCGATGGGCAGCGGGCCGCGCCAGAAGGAGTACACGGCTTCTACGCCGTCCACGTCGGCCGCACGCTCGGCGGCCTTCGCGTCGAACGGCTGGTAGGCCACGGGGGTCATAGTGAAATCGCCGCGTTGATCCTCAGTCATGGCGTCGCGGATCGACGTCGTCGTGCTGGCAGCGACGATGGCGACGGTGCTGACGAGGGCCAGGCCGATCATGAGGGTGGCAGCGGTCGCGGCAGTGCGTCGGGGCTGGCGGGTGGCGTTGAGGCGGGCCAGGTGGCCCACTTCACCGAACAGCTTCTTGAACAGGGTGCCGAAGGCCCACACCACGGGCCGGCCCACGATGGCCGCGGCAAGCACCACGCCCACCAGCAGCAGCGCCGCTCCGGCGCCCAGCCACACCAGAGGCTGCGGCACGTCGAGCAGGACAGCGCACGCCAAAGCCGCGACCCCGATCTCGATCAGCGCCACGCCCAGAAGGGCCCAGCCGCCGAGCTTCTCCGGGCCCGACGCAGCGGCCTGGGCCATCGCCTCGACGGGGCGGGTGCGCGAGGCCTTGCGGGCCGGCAGGTACGCGGCGATCAGCGTGATGACGATGCCGATGGCGTACGACGCCACCACGGCTTGCCACGTGAACTGCGGGACGGCGGCGCCCAGATCCATACCGACGGCGCGCATGACCGCGATGATCCCCCACACCAGGCCGTAGCCGGCGAGGAGGCCGAGCGTGGCTCCGATGAGCCCGATGATGAGCGCCTCCAGAAGCACCGAGTTGCGCACCTGACCTCTGGTGGCACCGACGGCGCGCAGCAGCGCCAGCTCGCGGGAGCGTTGCGCCACCAAGATCGAGAACGTGTTGAGGATCAGCAGCGTGGCCACGAGCAAGGCGATCGCGGCGAACACCAACAGGAACGTGTTGACGAAACCCAACCCCACGTCGAGCGTTTCCTGGATGGTGTCGGCCACCTCGTCGCCGGTCTCCGCCGTGAACCCTGCCGGGAGGAGTTCGTTGATCTGGGCGGCAACGGCGTCGGGGTTCGCGCCCGGATCTGTGGAGATCCACATGGCGTAGTAGCCGTCGCGGCCCTCTTGCGCGATGGCGCGGGCTTCGTTGAGCGTGAAGAACAGGTAGCTGGCGCCAGCTGTGGAGCCCGAACCGTAGGTGGCGGTGCCCACGAGATCGTAGGTCTTGATGCCGTCGCGGGGTGTGGCGATCTTGATCTGGTCGCCGACGACGTAATCGCCGCGCTCAGCCGAACCGGGATCGATCACCATTTCGCCGTCGGCCTCTGGCGCTCTGCCCTCGACGATGTGAGCTCCAGGAAGGCCACCTGCCGCCGGTGTCTCGTGCCAGTTCGACGCTACGCCGGGTGCGCCGGGGAACAGGAGGAGGCGCTCGTTCTTATCGAGCGGGTACACCTGTGAGCTCGACACCATGCCGGTGGCAATGTCGACGCCGTCGAGGGCCGCCACTTGATCGACGACCTCTTGGCTGAGCAGAACCTGCTGCTGGGCGCCGATGCCGGACTCAAATCCTTCGATGCCGGTGGTGGCGGAACTCACGTTCACGTCGCCGAGTGCGCCCTTGACGATCTCGTCGAAGCTCGACGACAGCAATTTCGTGAACATCAACGAGCCGCAGACGAAGGCGACGCCCAGGACGATGGACAGCGCGCTCATGAAGAGCCGCAGCTTGCGCGCCCACAGCGATTTGAGGGTGGCGTGGAGCATCAGTCTTCCAGCGCTGCCCGGCGTGCGATGGAGCGTTCGGCGGTGGATTCATAGTCTGATTCGTCGACGGCGCCGCGGTGAGCGGGTGCGTGGCCGCCGTCGCGGTAGACGGGCTCGGAGGGCCGGTGGGTCGAGCGCGCCGGGATCGGCCCGAGGCCGAGTGTGCCCGCAGGCTCCGTCCCGTTCTCGGAGGCAGCGGCAGGATCCGACGCGGCCGCGTCGTGACGGGGGTAGATGCGCGACATGACGAACAGCAGATCGTCCTGTGAACCGCCGCGGATTTCGTCGACGATCTTGCCGTCAGAGAGGAAGACGGCTCGGTCTGCGTAGCTCGCGGCATGCGCGTCGTGAGTGACCATGACGACGGTCTGCCCGAACTCGTCGACGCTGCGGCGCAAGAAGCTCAGCACCTCGGCGGCCGACGTGGAATCCAGGTTGCCAGTGGGTTCATCGCCGAAGACGATCTCGGGCCGGTTCATGAGCGCCCTGGCGCAAGCGACGCGCTGCTGCTGGCCGCCCGACAGCTCGGACGGCTTGTGGGTGAGGCGATCGCCGAGGCCGAGGACGTCGACCACCTTGTTGAACCATTCCTCGTCCACTTGGCGGCCGGCGATGGCCAGTGGGAGGACGATGTTCTCGCGCGCCGAGAGGGTGGGCACGAGGTTGAAGGCTTGGAAGATGAAGCCGATGCGTTCACGGCGCAGTTCGGTGAGCGGAGTATCGGCCAGCATCGAGATGGCGGTGTCGCCGATCCAGACTTCTCCGGAGGTGGGAGTGTCGAGGGCAGCCATGAGGTGCATCAGCGTCGACTTGCCGGATCCCGACGGGCCCATGATGGCGGTGAACTCGCCCTGGTTGATCTCGAAATCCACCCCGTCGAGCGCAGTGACGACGGCCGACCCGGACCCATAAATCTTAGTGAGGCCTTCGGCCCTCGCTGCGATGCTCACCTCCCCCACGGTAGCAGCGGGGTTCGACGAAAATCGGCGACGGCGAGCAGTCGCTCGGCCGCGAATCGCACGAGTTCCGCGTCGTCAAGCAGACGCTGCGCGACGCGCACCGCATCTCCTGGCTGATAGTTGTGATTCTGTTGGTGCCGGACCTCTTTGCGACGAGTTCTCCTGTCCGAGCAACGAGGCGTGCTCAGCACTGTTTCGAGAGGTTCCCCACATCCGTGACTTTGAGGGTCTTCTTGTAATTACTTATCAGTCTTAGTCATCACGCCTGTGGATTCTGTGGATAACTGCTGTTGGCCGTAGCCAGCTCGAAGTCGCGGATGTGCGCAAGCTGTGGAGCACATCAAAATTACAACTTTGGAAGCTGTGGAGGGTTCGAGGGTGGAAAGTTATCCACACCTCCGTGAGCAGGGGAATCACAAGTCCTTCCCCAGCCTTGTGCGTTTGTCCGGGAACGAGGCCCTCGACAAAACCGGAATCGAGCTCCAGCTCGGCGAACGGCACCACCTGGCTCTGGGGTGTACCGTACCCGGCCCCGCCGCGATGGCCCGGGCTGAGGGGAATGAGCAATTAGATGGGTTCATTGCCCGTAAGAGGCTGCATTCTCGGCGTGTCGGACCAATGAGCCGATCTAATTGCTCATTCCCCTCCCAGCCCAGACCGACGGCGTCTTGGCTTGAGCAGTAAACGTGGCGGTTGGATTGCCGTCGCCACAGGTGGGCAAGCACTTGCTTACACCGTCGAGTAAAACCCGAAACCGCTTGTCAGGACTGCTTGATCTGGTTGGTCAACTCCGTGACCTGGTTGAAGACCGTGCGATCCACGCCCATCCGCTCGTTGATTTTGCGAACCGCGTGCAGCACCGTCGAGTGATCGCGACCGCCGAACTTCGCACCGATCTTCGGCAGCGACAGCTCAGTCAGCTCACGGCACAGGTACATCGCAACCTGCCGGGCCTGGGCAATGTGCGCGACGCGGCTGGCGCTGGTCAGCTCGTCGAGCGAAATGTCGAAGTACCGGGCTGCCGCGTCCATGATCGTCTGGGCGTCGACCGGCGACGAATCGTCAGGCATGAGGTCGTTGAGCACTTCCTCCGTGAGCGCCAGCGTCATCTCCTGCTGGTTCAGGCTCGCCAAAGCCGCGACCCGCGTCAGCGCGCCCTCCAACTCACGAATGTTCGTGGGGATGCGCGACGCGATGAGCTCCAGGACCTGAGTGCCGGCCGTCAGCCGTTGCGACGCCACCTTCTTCCGCAGAATCGCGATGCGCGTCTCGAGGTCTGGCGGCTGGATGTCGGTCATCAGACCCCACTCGAACCGCGACCGCAGGCGAGGCTCCAGCGCCTCCAGCAGCTTCGGCGGTCGGTCGGAGGTCATCACGATCTGCTTCTGCGCGTTGTGCAGCGTGTTGAAGGTGTGGAAAAACTCCTCCTGCGTCTGGATCTTCGACTCCAGGAACTGGATGTCGTCGACGAGCAGGACGTCGATGTCGCGGTACGACGAGCGGAACTCGGCCGTGCGGTTCGACTGGATGGCGTTGATGAAGTCGTTGGTGAGTTCCTCCGTCGAGACGTACTTCACGCGGAGATTCTCGTAGTAGTTCTGCACGTAGTGGCCGATGGCGTGCAGCAGGTGCGTCTTGCCCAACCCGGACGGGCCGTAGATCATCAACGGGTTGTAGGACTTGCCGGGCGTCTCGGCGACGGCGGCGGCCGCGGCGTGCGCGAAGCGGTTGGACGAACCAGCGACGAACGACTCGAACGTGTAGCGGGGATTCAGCCTGGTTTCCTGCTGACGGGGGCGCGACGACGCGAGCATCGGCTCGGGCGCAGCCTCTTCAGCGGCGGCCGGAGGTGCAACCTCTCCCGGATCTGGAACCAGCTCGGGGCTGATCATCACCGCGAGGTGGGTGGATTGGCCGCAGAGTTCGCTGAGCTTGTCCTCGATCTGGGGGCGGAGCTTGGTTTCGATGCGTTCGCGCGTGGTTTCGTCGCCGACGGCGAGCATCAGGGTGCTGCCGTGCATGGAGAAGGGCTTGGTGCGACGGAGCCAGCCTCGGGTGTGCACTTCGGACGAGGCGATGACGTCGTCCCACAGGCCCGCCAGGTCCGGCATCAGTGATTCGCTCACCCCACCTACTTCCCGACGACTAGCGCCTTTGTCTACATATACACGGAGTTATCCACAAGAGGGTATAACTCTTCCTAGGCCACGCGCTAACCGGGCACTCCTGTGGACAAGCCGGAAAGGCAGGACACTGAACGTAGTCGCCCGCAGCATGCGGCGCAACCTGATTCGGCGTTTTGCACGGCGTGTCGGCTGGACTACATGAGTGTAATTTGCTTAGTTGTCCGGCTACGGTCGCGCGGGTTTGGCTAACCGGGGGTTTCCCACGTATCGTTGACCAGTCGCCATCGAGGCGGCCACTTCCCCCTGCCCAAGCCTGGGCAGTTGTCCACACACGAAATTGAGGGAGTAATCCCATGAGCAAGCGCACGTTCCAGCCGAGCAACCGTCGTCGCAGCCGCACCCACGGCTTCCGCACCCGCATGCGTACCCGCGCCGGCCGCGCCATCCTGAGCGCCCGTCGCCGCAAGGGCCGCGTCGAGCTGTCGGCCTGAGGCCTGTCGCGACCGTGCTGCCACAGCCGCAGCGCCTGAAAAGGCCCAGCGACTTCGGCTTCACCGTCCGTCAAGGCACGCGAGCAGCGACACCGACCGTCGTGGTGCACGTTCGCACCCTTCAAGATCCACCCGAGTTCACCCGGGTGGGTTTTGTTGTCTCCAAGAAAGTTGGAAACGCCGTGACCCGTAACCGGGTCAAGCGTCGGCTGCGCCATCTGGTGGCCGCTCTCAACGCCCCCGCAACTGCCGACGTCGTCGTCAGGGCACTGCCCGCTGCCGCAGCGCAGCCGGAGCGCCTCGCCGATGACCTCCGCGACGCCTGGGCGAGAGCTTTCCGCAAGGCGGCAGCATGCTGAAGTATCCGCTGATCTGGTTCGTCAAGGGCTGGCGCGCGGTGGTGTCGCCGGTGTACGGCGATGTCTGCAAATTCCATCCAACGTGCTCGGCCTACGGCCTGAAGGCGCTGGAAACTCACGGCGCGCTCAAGGGAGTGGCGCTGCTCACCCGACGACTCGTCCGTTGCCATCCGTGGTCAATGGGCGGCGTCGACTATGTACCTGGTACCGCCGAGGCCACAGCCTGGGCGGAACAACTGACGACTGAGGTGTCTTAAGTGGTCGAACTGCTGATTTCCCTGAACTTGTGGGACAGCTTCATGGGCGTGCTGTCCGCGATGATGCAGCCCCTGTACTGGGTGGTGTCCGGTCTGGTGGTGTTCTTCCACTGGCTGTTCACCCCGCTCCTGGGCGCTGATTCCGGCTGGAACTGGACGCTGGCGATCGTGATGCTCACCGTCGTCATCCGAACGCTGTTGATCCCGCTGTTCGTCAAGCAGATCAACTCGGCGCGCAACATGCAGCTGCTGCAGCCGAAGATCGCCGAGCTGCAAAAGAAGTACGGGGCAGACCGTGAGCGCCTTGGCCAAGAGACGATGCGCCTTTACCAGGAGGAGGGCGTCAACCCGATGGCCTCCTGCCTGCCGCTGCTGCTCCAGATGCCCATCTTCCTCGCGCTGTTCCGCGTGCTGGAGGGTGTGTCGTCGGGCAACATCCGCGGCGCCTGGTTCAAGGACAACCCGGATCTCGTCTCGTCGCTGCAGAACGCCGACATCTTCGGCGCCAAGCTCGCCTCGCGCCTGTTCCCGATGGACTCCTTCGGCCCCACCCAAATCGTGGGCATCGTCCTCGTGATCCTCATGGTGGGCGTCTTCTTCGTCACTCAGCTGCAGCTGATGCGCAAGAACATGCCGCCGGAGTCGCAGGTCGGCCAGGCCGCGCAGATGCAAAAGATGATGCTGTACTTCTTCCCGGTCGTGTACGCGGCGTCCGCCGTCGTCATCCCGATCGGTGTGCTCATCTACTGGCTCACCTCCAACGTGTGGACCATGGCTCAGCAGGGCCTGCTCATCCGCAACAACCCTGCGCCCAACACCCCGGCCTACATCGACTGGGAAGAGCGCATGCTCGCCAAGGGCAAGGACCCGCAGGCCATCGTGAACGCGCGCGCCGAGAAGCGCCGCAAGAACAAGAAGACCAACACCAACCCGCGCAACATCCGTCCCGCCGCCACCGCAGCGGCCGACGGCGAAGCAACGACGGCGGAAGCGCCGAAGGTTGTGCGCCAGCAGGTGACTCGCCAAACCGTGCGCACCGGTGAGGACGGCCGACGCGTCGTCACGCGCCAGCAGCCGCGTCAGGCGCCGCGCTCCGCGCGCAAGAAGAAGAACTAAGACCACTCCCCCACCGCTGGGGGTTGCAACAAGAGGGAGACGCATATGTCGAGTGAAAACGACGCTGCGCTAATGGCCGAAGGCGACCTGGTCGCCGATTACTTCGAGGAACTCCTCGACATCGCCGATCTCGACGGCGACATCGAGAACTCCGTGTCCGAGGGCCGGGCCTTCGTCGCGATCGACACTGAATCCGAGCTGCTGGTCGGCAAGGACGGCGAAGTGCTCGACGCGCTGCAGGAGCTGGCCCGTCTGGTTGTCATGACGGAGACCGGTCACCGGTCGCGTCTGATGGTCGACGTCGCCGGATTCCGCGCCCGCCGTCGCGCTGAGCTCGTCGCTCTCGCGAAGGACGCCATCGCTGAGGTCCAGGAGACCGGCGAGCAGGTGCGCATGGCGCCGCTCAACGCGTACGAGCGCAAGATCGTGCACGACGAGGTGGCCGCTGCTGGCCTGCTCAGCGAATCTGAGGGCGAGCCGCCGAACCGTCGCGTGGTGGTTAGCACCAAGTGACCGAGAAGGTTGGTCTGGTTGAGGGCGGCGACGCGGAAGCGTCTGCCGCCCGCATCCTTTCCGAGAGGTATCCTTCAGCCGCTAAAGAACTTAATCAATATGTCGATATATTGATTTCTCGCGGTATCGAGTGGGGACTGATGGGCCCCCGCGAGGGCGACAAGATGTGGCAGCGTCACGTCGCCAACTCCGTGGCCTTGGCCGACGCCGTGCCCATGGGCGTCGAGGTGGCCGACGTCGGCAGCGGTGCCGGCTTGCCTGGCCTCCCCCTGGCGATGATCCGACCAGACCTTCGGGTCACTCTGATTGAGCCGTTGCAGCGTCGCGTGGCGTTCCTCGAACTCGCAGTCGAGGAACTTGAGCTTGGCGATCGGGCTGAGGTAGTTCGTGGTCGCGCTGAAGAGACC
>DYZF01000030.1 GCA_020741375.1 Tessaracoccus flavescens | reverse complement strand
CGGTGAGCCATCCATCGTTCAAGTGTTGCTGACCCCCGCGATGGCCCGTGAGTTCTCCGCCCGGGCCGCCGTCGTGGTGGCGTCTGGCCGCCCCGCGTGCCCCGCGTGCGGGCAGCCGCTCGACTCGGCCGGGCACATCTGCCCCCGGTCTAACGGGTACCGGGGCCCGCTGTTTCGATGACGGGGCCGCAAGGTGATCTTCGGCTCGTCGGCCGGCTCATCGACGCATCCAACGGCACCTTTCTCGCTGCGGATGATGATGGCGCCCGGTGGGTCTACAAGCCCGTGGCGGGGGAGTCGCCGCTGTGGGATTTCCCGAACGAGACCCTGGGGCGGCGCGAAGTGGCCGCTTTCCGCCTAGCGGAGGCGCTGCGCCTCGACGTCGTGCCGCTCACCGTGTGGGTGGACGGGCCACTGGGGGAGGGCTCCGCGCAGCAATGGGTTGACGGTGAGGCCACTAACCTCATCGATCTCCTCAGGCCAGAGGATGTCACCTCAGCGTGGATGCCCGTGGTCAGCGGGGTCGACCAAGACGACCGCCCCGTCGTTCTCGCGCATCGCGACGATCCGCGGCTCCGCCAGATAGCGCTGTTCGACGTCCTCCTCAACAATTCCGACCGCAAGGCGAGCCACATCATTGCCGACGGCGACCGCCTCGTCGGCGTCGATCACGGAGTCAGCCTCCACGTCGAGGACAAGCTCCGCACCGTGTTGTGGGGATGGGCCGGTGACCCGCTCACCGAGGAGGAACTGCGCCTCGTCAGCCGGGCCGCCGAGCTGCCGCGGGACGGCATCATCGGCCTCAGTGGGGCGGAAGCCGACGCGTGGATCCAGCGAGCCGAAGCGCTGCTCACCACGGGCACGTTCCCCAGCCCCAGCGGCAACTGGCCAGCCATCCCATGGCCACCGTTGTGAATTCAACTATTTCTGCCGACCCACTAGATTATGACCCATGTATGCGTGGGCGAACGTCTCGGTGCCATCCGTTCCGGCGAGCGAAGGTGGGCCCGATCGGCTGCGCCTGTTCGACTCGGCGTCGCAGCAGTTGGTGCCGGTGGGACCGGACACGGACGACGCCGCGCGTATGTACGTCTGTGGCATCACGCCCTACGACGCCACCCATCTCGGCCACGCCAACACGTACCTCACGTTCGACCTGATCAATCGCGTGTGGCGCGACCTCGGCCTTGAGGTGCTCTACACGCAGAACGTCACCGACGTCGATGATCCGCTGCTCGAACGCGCCGCCCAGACCGGGCAGGAGTGGGAGGAACTGGCCGAAGACCAGATCGAACTCTTCCGCAGCGACATGCAAGACCTTCGCGTCATCCCCCCGGATCACTACATCGGCGCCGTCGAATCCATCTCCTGCGTGATCGAGCTCATCGAACACCTGGTGCCCAGCGGCTTGGTCTATCAGGTGGACGACGACGAACACCCGGATTGGTACTTCAACACCGTCGCCGCGCCCGGCTTCGGTGGCGTCAGCCACCTCGACCGCGACGAGATGATCGCCCGCTTCCGCGACAACGGCGGAGACCCGGATCGTCCGGGCAAGCGCGATCCGCTCGACTGCCTCGTGTGGCGCTTCGCGCGCCCGGACGAGCCCAGCTGGACGTCGTCGCTCGGCGCAGGCCGCCCCGGCTGGCACATCGAATGCACGGCCATCGCCATGCGGTACCTCGGCCCCAACTTCGACGTCCAGGGTGGTGGTTCGGACCTGGTGTTCCCGCACCACGAGATGTGCGCCGCGGAGGCCATCGTCGCCTCGAACGAGCCACTGGCCGAGGCCTTCGTGCACTCGGGCCTCGTGGGCCTCGACGGCGAGAAGATGAGCAAGTCCAAGGGCAACCTCGAGCTGGTCAGCCGGCTGCGCAAGTCTGGAGCCGACCCGATGGCCATCAGGCTCGCGCTCCTCAACCACCACTACCGCACCGACTGGGAGTGGACCGCTGACCAGTTGGCGGCGGCCACCGAGCGCCTCGACCGCTGGCGCAGCGTCGTCAACAACGGCACCGCGCTATCTGCCGACGAGACCATCGCTGCCATGCGCGCCGCACTGCGCGACGATCTCAACACCCCGGCGGCCATCGACGCCGTCGACACGTGGGTGGCGGCCAGCCTGGCGATCGAGAGCGACGAGACGGAGGCCATCTCGGCGATGACCACCGCCATCGACTCGTTGCTGGGCATCAAGCTGTAGCGGCTAGGGTGCTGTCTCGTGAAGTCATTCGAGCAACTTTTCGAGCAACTCACTGAGACCGCGCGGACCAGGCCCGAGGGCTCGTCCACCGTCGAGCGCCTCGACGCCGGCGTGCATGCGATCGGCAAGAAGGTCGTCGAGGAGGCGGCCGAGGTGTGGATGGCGGCCGAGTACGAGTCCAAGGAGCAGGCCGCTGAGGAGATCAGCCAGCTGCTCTACCACCTGCAGGTGATGATGCTGAAGCTCAACCTCAGCCTCGATGACATCTACCGATACCTCTAGGGAATGAACCCGTGACCACTGAACGTCTTCTCCGCATCGCGGTGCCGAACAAGGGCTCGCTGGCCGAGGCCGCTGCCGGCATGTTGCGCGCAGCCGGCTACCGCCAGCGCACCGACTCTAAGGATTTGACCCTCATCGATGCCGACCACGGTGTCGAGTTCTACTACCTGCGCCCCCGCGACATCGCCGTCTACATCGGCCGCGGCCATCTCGACGTGGGCATCACCGGTCGCGACATGCTGCTCGATTCGGGCGCTGAGGCCACCGAGATGATGCCGCTGGGCTTCGGCGGCTCGCGCTTCCGGTTCGCCGCCGTCGATGGGGCGTCCATGTCGCTCGCGGATCTTGAGGGCAAGCGCATCGCCACGTCGTACCCCGGGCTGCTCAACGACTACCTGGTGGGTCAGGGGATCCACGCGGAACTGGTCAAGCTCGACGGCGCCGTCGAATCGGCGATCCGGCTCGGCGTGGCCGACGTGGTCGCGGATGTGGTGGACACCGGCACGACGCTGCGCAAGGCGGGTCTGGAACTCTTCGGCGACGCCATCTGCACCTCCGAAGCGGTCCTGATCAAGCGCAAGGGCAGCGATCTTCCCGACGGCGTTCAGGGCCTCCAGACGCGCCTCCAGTCGGTGCTCGTGGCGCAGAACTACCTGATGATGGATTACAACGTCGCCCAAGAGGATCTCGACGCCACCGTGGCACTCGCGCCCGGCGTTGAGGGACCCACCGTGTCGACGCTGGCCAAGGATGGGTGGTGTGCCGTGCGAGTGCTCGTCCCGCGCGACGGCGCCCACCGGCTCATGGACCGCCTCTACGACGCCGGGGCTCGCGGCATTCTGCTGACCGAGCTCGCGGCGTGTCGACTGTGAGCGAGCAGCCGGTCCCGAGCCGGCTCTCCTACGCCAGCCCGCCGGCGCTGATGACGTCGGTGGTGCTGTCCATCGTGCTGTTGTCCTTCTCGTTCTTCGGCTGGTGGGCCATCGGCAAGGACATCCGCGATCAGGTGACGTGGCCCCAGGCCGCCACGCTGCTGTTCTTCGTCCTGTTGATGATCGGCATCATGTTGTCGATCGGCTACTCGCGGCTGTGGGCCGACGGCGGGCAGGTGACCATCCGCAACGGACCCATCGTGCGCCGCTACCCGATCTCCGAGATCGCGGGGCTCCGACTCCGCAGTGGCGAGGCGTGGGCGTCGCTGCTGGTCAAGACCGACGAGGGCCTGAAGCGCAAGCCGGTGCTGGCGATTCAGTCACTCGAGGGCGAGGCGGGCCAGAGCAAGGTCCGCGAACTGCGTCGCTGGCTCGTCGCCAACGGCGCAACCTCCAAAGACGTCACATAATCCCGCGCTTGCGCAGCAGCGCCTCGATCTCCGCATCCTCGGCGTCGAGCCCCTTCTGAGCCGGCTTGGGCGCCCCCTGCTGCGGAGCCTGCGTCGGGGCGGCGGTCCGGGTGGTGTTCACCTGCGGGCGGGACGAGCCCGGCACCTGCGGCGTGGTCGCGCGCGGCTCGCGTGGAGCCTTCGGCGTCTTGGACAGGAACGATCCGACGACGAACAACACGAGGCCGCCGACGGCGAGGCCCAGGCCCCAAGCCGTGACGGTGGTGAACGGAGTCCGCTGGAACCAGTCGATCAGTGACTGAACGCCGTTTTCCGCCAGTTGGGTCACGCCCGTGAGGTACAGGCCCACGATGGCAGCGATGAGACCCGCGCCCATCACGGCGGGCCTGGCGCGTCGGCTGCGTGCGGTGAGCCCCGCGGCGACGGCGGCGATGAGGAGCGACAGCCCGATGGTGAAGATCAGCGTGAGCGGCATGGAACCCAGTCTGTCACACGGCCTCCGCCGCCCGATTCGCTAGGCTCAAGCCCATGCCAGAATTGCGGTCGCTCGCCCAGCCCAGCTCGCGCTTCGCCGGTGACGCCGGCGAACCGGATCCGGTGACCCGCGCGGCTCTCGCCCGGGTGACGGACGAAACGAGCTACACCCGCGCCGTCGTCGCGCTGTGCACGTCCAGGCTCCTCCTGCCCATTGTCGCCAGCGGCGACGAGACCGATCATCCAGACCCGGATCGGCACGCCGAGATGGCTGCGGTGACGCTTGCCGACGAATCGGGCACGTACCTCTTGGCCTTCACCGGATACGACTCGCTCAAGGCGTGGGAGCCCGCGGCACGGCCGGTTCCGTGCCTCTTGGACGAGTTGTGCGCCACCGTCGAGCCATCCGGCGCGACCAAGCTTCTGATCGACGTCGCCGGGCCGGCGCCGCTCGTGATCGAGGGGGAGAC
>DYZF01000029.1 GCA_020741375.1 Tessaracoccus flavescens | reverse complement strand
CGACGGCCCGGTCCGCGGCAACGGCAAGATCATCCAGGAGCTGGAGGCCTTCTTCCGCGGCGCCGGTTGGAACGTGATCAAGGTTGTCTGGGGCCGCGGCTGGGATCCGCTGCTGGCCAACGACACCGACGGCGCGCTGGTCAACATCATGAACTCCACCACCGACGGTGACTTCCAAACCTTCAAGGCCAACGACGGCGCCTACGTGCGCAAGCACTTCTTCGAGCGCGACCCGCGCACCGCGGCCATGGTCAAGGACTGGACCGACGACGACATCTGGCGCCTCAGCCGCGGCGGCCACGATTACCACAAGGTGTACGCGGCCTACCGTTCCGCCACCCAGTTCACGGGCGCCCCGACGGTGATCCTCGCGCACACCATCAAGGGCTACTTCCTGGGCAAGCACTTCGCCGGCCGCAACGCCACGCACCAGATGAAGAAGCTGGCGCTCGATGATCTGAAGAGCTTCCGCGACCGCGTCGACGTGCCCGTCACCGACGAGCAGCTCGAAGCGGACCCGTACAAGCCGCCGTACATCCACCCCGGCCAGGACGATCCGCGCATCAAGTACCTGCAGGAGCGCCGTCGCGAACTGGGCGGCTACCTGCCCGAGCGCCGCGGCGACCGCAAGTTCATCTCCCTGCCCGGCGACAAGACCTACGAATCCGCCAAGAAGGGCTCCGGCAACCAGCAGGTCGCCACCACGATGGCGTTCGTGCGTCTCCTCAAGGACCTCATGCGCGACAAGGAGTTCGCTCCGCGCGTCGTCCCGATCATCCCCGACGAGGCCCGCACCTTCGGCATGGATGCGTTCTTCCCGACGATCAAGATTTACAACCCGCACGGCCAGAACTACACGCCCGTCGACAACGAGCTGTTCCTGAGCTACCGCGAGTCGAAGAACGGCCAGATCCTGCACACCGGCATCAACGAGGCCGGCTCCGTCGCAGCGTTCAGCGCCGCCGGCACGGCCTACGCCACGCACGGCGAGCCGATGGTGCCGATCTACGTCTTCTACTCGATGTTCGGCTTCCAGCGCACCGGCGACGGCATCTGGGCCGCCGCAGACCAGCTGGCCCGTGGCTTCATGATCGGCGCCACCGCTGGCCGCACCACGCTGACCGGTGAAGGCACCCAGCACATGGACGGTCACTCGCCGCTGCTCGCCTCCACCAACACGGCGATCTGCGCCTACGACCCGGCCTACGGCTACGAGATCGCCCACATCGTGCGCGACGGCCTGAAGCGCATGTACGGCGAGAAGCCCGAAGACATCATCTACTACCTGACGGTGTACAACGAGCCCATCGTGCAGCCCGCCGAGCCGGAGAACGTCGACGTAGAGGGCATCCTCCGCGGCATGTACCTGCTCAAGCCCGGCAACGCCGACGGTGTGGGCGCGGACGCACGTCGCGCCCAGATCCTGGCGTCCGGCGTCGGTGTCCCGTGGGCACTCGAGGCGCAGGAACTGCTCAAGGCCGATTACGGCATCGTGGCCGACGTCTGGTCGGTCACCTCGTGGGGCGAACTGCGCCGCGAGGGTCTGGAACTCGATGAGAAGAAGTTCCACGATCCGTTCGGCGATCACCAGCCCACCTGGGTGGAGCAGAAGCTCGCTGACGCCGCCGGCCCCGTCGTCGCGGTGTCGGACTACATGCGTGCGGTCCCGGATCAGATCCGTCAGTGGGTTCCCGGCGATTACACCACGCTCGGTGCGGACGGCTTCGGCTTCTCGGACACCCGTGCTGCGGCGCGTCGTTTCTTCAACATCGACGGTCCGTCCATCGCGGTGGCCGTGCTGCAGCGTCTGGCCATGAACGGCGAGGTGCCGCAGGAATGGGCCACCGAGGCGGCGGCGAAGTACAAGCTCGACGACGTCACAGCCGGCTCGTCCGGCAACGCGGGCGGCGACGCCTAGAGCCGCTGGCCACAGCGCAATTCGACGGGGTTCGTCCATTCTGGACGGGCCCCGTCGTTCTTTAGGTCGACACCCACGTGCGAACGGCGGGGGCATCTGGCAGGCTTGGGGATGTGGACATCGATAAGGATCACGCACATAGTGAGGGGTTAGCGGGAGCAGACCTTCTAGGACTTGAGCCCGGAATGGTCGTTCAGGAACTCGGCTGGGACGAGGACGTCGACGCGGATTTGCGCGACGACATCATGGACATCATCGACGCCGAGATGATCGACGACGTTTTGGAGGCCGTCGACGTGGTCGTGCTCTGGTGGCGGGACGAGGATGGCGATGTCGCCGACGGTCTCGTCGATGCCATGACGGATCTCACTGATTCCGGCTACATCTGGATGCTCACCCCCAAGGTGGGCCGTCCGGGCTTCATCAACGCGGCCTCGCTGGCCGAGGGCGTCGCGATCGCCGGGTTGTCGCTGACCAAGACCGCCAATGTGGCGAGCGATTGGCAGGCGACGAAGGTTGTCCGCCCCAAGGGTGCCCGGAGATGACCCGCCGGATCGGTGTCATGACCTCGGGTGGTGACGCCCAGGGCATGAACGCCGCAGTGCGCGCCATCGTGCGCGCAGGCATCCACGAGGGAGCCGAGGTGTACGCCATCCGTGAGGGGTGGCAGGGCGCCATTGCTGGCGGCGACAACATCCGCCAGATGGGCTGGAGCGACGTCTCCGGCATCCTCAACAAGGGCGGCACCGTCATCGGCACGGCCCGCTCGGACGAATTCCGCACCCGCGAGGGCCAGCTCACTGCCGTCGAGAATCTGATCCAAGCGGGGATCGACCGCCTGATCGTGATCGGCGGCGACGGATCCCTGACCGGTAGCCGCGCGTTGGCCCTCGAATGGGCCGTCTACGTCCGCGAGCTGCTGGACGCTGGACGCATCAGTGGGGAGCAGGCCGACGCCCACCCGCACCTGCACATCGCGGGCCTGGTCGGTTCGATCGATAACGACATGGTGGGCACCGACATGACCATCGGTACCGATTCCGCGCTGCACCGGATCACCGAGGCGATCGACGCCATCTCGTCCACCGCGGAATCGCACCGCCGCACGTTCATCGTCGAGGTCATGGGCCGCCGCTGTGGCTACCTAGCGCTGATGAGCGCCATCGCCGGCGGAGCCGACTACACCTTCCTTCCCGAATCGCCGCCGCGCGACGGCTGGGAGGATCGCATGACGCAGGTGTTGGCGCGCGGTCGCGACGCCGGGCGCCGAGATTCCATCATCGTCGTGGCAGAGGGCGCAGCCGATCGAGACGGCCAGCCCATCACCGCCGAGCGCATTCAAAACGCGCTGCGCGAGCGCACCGGCGAGGAGGCCCGGATCACGATCCTGGGCCACGTCCAGCGTGGTGGGACGCCGTCGGCCTACGACCGCTGGATGGCCACGGCCTGCGGCGTCGAGGCAGTCCGTCGGGTGCTGGCCGCCGAAGGCGAGTCGGAGGCGCTACTGGTGGGCGTCCACCGCGATCAGGTGCATGTGCGTCCGCTGATTCAAGCGGTCGAGGACACGCATCGCGTGAGCGAACTGGTCGCCGAGGGCGACTATCAGGGCGCCGTCGAGGCTCGCGGCCACGGCTTCACGCGCATGATCGACATCTACCGCGTGCTCACGGAGGCTACCCCGACGGTGGCGCCGTCGCCTGACGCGAAGCGCATCGCGATCATGCACGCCGGTGCCTTGGCGCCGGGCATGAATCAGCTCGCGCGGGTTGCGGTGCGTTCCGGCCTCGATCGCGGCTACAAGATGCTGGCCGTGCGCGGGGGCGTGCCGGGCCTGATCAACGGTGACGTGGTCGACGTCGAGTGGTCGACGGTGGAAGGGATGGCGCACTCGGGTGGCGCGTCGTTCGGCACCCGTCGACTGGTCCCGGCCGAATCCGACCTCTACCAGATGGCTCGGACCCTCGAAGAGCACAAGATCGACGCCCTGCTCGTCATGGGCGGATTCCATGCGTACGCCACCGTTGACATGCTGGAGCGGGAGCGGCGACGTTATCCGGCCTTCAACATCCCGATCGCGTTGCTTCCGGCGAGCATCGACAACAACCTGCCGTCGTGGCCGATGGCCGTCGGCGCAGACACTGCGCTGAACACCGTCGTGGATTCGATCGACATGGTGCGCATGTCGGCGTCAGCGAGCAAGCGGGCGTTCGTCGTGGAGACGATGGGTCGCGGCTGCGGATTCCTGCCGCTCATGGGCGGCATCGCGGGCGGCGCCGAGAAGGCCTACCTTCCCGAGACCGGCATCTCGCTGCAGGAGCTGTCCACCGACGTGGTCGCGCTGTTGGACGCGTTCAACACCGGCCGCACGTTCTACCTCACTGTCATGGGCGAGGAAGCCAGCGATCACTACACGTCGGAGTTCGTCGCCCGCCTCTTCGAGGCGGAAGGTCAGGGCGCCTTCTCAGTGCGCCAAGCGGTGATCGGGCACGTGCAGCAGGGCGGCGTGCCGTCGCCCTTCGACCGCATCAACGCCACGCGGCTCGCCTATCAAGCCATCCTGAATCTCGACGAGCAGCTGAAGGCGGGAAGCGCGAACTACGTGGCTGCCAGCAGCGCGGTCGCGGGCTTGATGGCGCCCACGCGCGACGTCATGGCCGGGATGGATTGGGACAACCAGCGCCCGTTCGAGCAGTGGTGGATGACGCTTCGATCGGTGTTCGATCAGCTCAGCCGTCGGCCTGGCCAGGAGTAGCCACGCACTGATCGACGGTGAGCCCGAATGAGGTGGCCGCGGCGCATTCCGCGGTGAACAACTGCTGACGGGCCGGTGCGTCGTCGGCGATGCCTCCCGGAATCGTGTCGCGGAAGATCAGAGAATGGCCGTCGGATTCGCGGCGCAGCACCGTGAACTCCACCTTGCCCGGTTGGCCGTCGCTGGCGCGGGTTCCCGTGAAGGAGCACGCCACGCCCGCACCTGCCCCGGTGACGGGAACATCGACGGCGAGGGATTCCGCGACGTCGTCATAGAGCCCGCGATGGTCGGCCATCAAGTCCATGCACGCCTCGTCGAGCTCCGGCGCCACCTCCGGCAAAGTCACCGCTTGCACACGCACATCAGTCGCTGGATCCATGAGCCGGACCAAACGCCGGTTGTCCTGGATGGTTTCGTCGGCGTACAGCTCCCAGCCTTCCGGAATCCGCAGCTCCATGCCGTTGAGCGTCAGGAGGGCAGGATCGACGGTAGGCGTGGGGCTGGCCGACGGAGACGGGCTGGGGGAGGGCGACGTCGGCGCAGTCGGGGAGCTGGACATGCTGGGGGAGGCCGAGCTCGACGGCGACCCCGACGGGGCGGGGCTGGCTGACAAGGTTCCGGTGGGAGAGGTGGTCGGCGACGGCTCGGCGGAGCTGTCGCGTCCGCCCACAACGATGTACAGCACTCCGATGAGGAGCGCGAGAGCGACGCCCAGGCCCGCGATTGCCAGCCATGCGCTCCGAGATGGTTCGTCGCCACCCCGGGGTTCCTCGACGGGCAGCCCGCGCCGAGCCCGCCCTGAGGAGGTGGACGCGGCCGAATCGCTTTCGACGACGGCGCCCCGCCGGGCCGCCGACGGCGCGGAGAGGGGAGCGAGGTCGTCGGTTTCGGATTCCGGCGGCAGGCCGCGACGCCCATGTGCTGCGCTCATGCCACCTCTTTCCCTACGGACCGACGACGGTGCGCGGTGTGGGCGCAGAGGGACTCGAACCCCCGACTCTCTGCTTGTAAGGCAGATGCTCTAACCAACTGAGCTATGCGCCCGGACGGCCCAACTTATCGAAACAGGCGGCACGGTTGCCACTTGATTGGGCCGGTGACCATTGTGGCAGACATCGAGTTTCTCGTCGGGGCCGGTAGGATGGTGACTTGTGGCTAACGATGATCTTTCCCAGCAGCTTGCCGACCTAGGCCATTCCCTCGATTCGATCGAGGCCGTGGCAGACCTTGACGCCCTGCGTGCGGACATCGCTGAGTTGAGCGAGCAGGTTGCCGCGCCCAACCTGTGGGACGACCAGGACAACGCCCAGCGGGTCACATCGCAGCTGTCGGCCAAGCAGTCAGAGGTGGACCGCTTGGTGGCCTTGCGCACCCGCCTTGAAGACGCCGAGCTCATGCTCGAACTCGCCGAAGAAGAAGGCGACGCCGACGCCCGCGCCGAGGTGGTCAAGGAACTCGGCCATCTCACCAAGGACATCGAGGCGCTGGAAGTTCGGACGCTTTTGTCGGGTGAGTACGACCCTCGCGACGCCCTCATCACCATCCGCGCCGAAGCCGGCGGCGTCGACGCAGCAGACTTTGCCGAGATGCTCATGCGCATGTACCTGCGCTGGGCGGATCGCCACGGCTACACCACCGAGGTCTACGACACCTCCTATGCCGAAGAAGCCGGCCTCAAGTCCGCCACCTTCGCGGTGAAGGCCCCGTTCGCCTACGGCACGCTGTCGGTTGAGCAGGGCACGCACCGTCTGGTGCGCATCTCGCCGTTCGACAACCAGGGGCGCCGCCAGACGTCCTTCGCGGGCGTCGAGGTGCTCCCGGTCACCGAGGAGACGGACCACATCGACATCCCGGAAGGCGATCTCCGTATCGACGTCTTCCGCTCGTCCGGCCCGGGCGGACAGTCGGTCAACACCACCGACTCCGCCGTGCGCATCACGCACCTGCCCACGGGCATCGTCGTGAGCTGCCAGAACGAGAAGTCGCAGCTCCAGAACAAGGCTGCAGCGCTGCGCGTGCTGCAGTCGCGTCTGCTGGAAAAGGCCCGCCAGGACCGCGAAAAGGAAATGAACGCGCTCAAGGGCGACGGCGGCAACTCGTGGGGCGCCCAGATGCGCACGTACGTGATGAACCCGTACCAGATGGTCAAGGATCTGCGCACGGATCACGAAGTGGGCAATCCGGCCGCCGTCTTCGACGGCGACATCGACGGCTTCATCGACGCCGGCATCCGTTGGCGCAAGAAGGCCGACGCCGACGCCTAAATCCGTTGGCGATCGGCCCTGTCGCCGACGGTGTCAGGGCGGTTCAGCTAGGGGAGTGCGGCCGCTTGTGGCGTGTCAGATTAGGGCTGACTTGTCTGACCGCCTAAACTCGGCATTCGTCTGAGAGTTTCTCAGGTTCTTCCCCAGCTGTTCGAGGTGTCGAGTGATTACGTTCGAGGACGTGACGAAGTTCTACCCGGGCCAGGAGCGTGCTGCCCTGCGCAACATCAACCTGGAGATCGGGAAGGGCGAGTTTGTCTTCCTCGTGGGCCAGTCCGGTTCCGGAAAGTCCACGTTCCTGCGGCTCATCCTTCGTGAGTACCGCCCCACCAAGGGGCAGCTCTACGTCGCCGGCAAGAATCTCACCGCCATGAACCAATGGAAGGTGCCGGCGCTGCGTCGCCAGATCGGCACGGTGTTCCAGGATTTCCGCCTCCTGCCCGGCAAGACGGTGTACGAAAACGTCGCCTTCGCGCTGCAGGTGATCGGCGCGTCGCCGAAGCGGATCAAGCAGATTGTGCCCGACACCCTGGAACTGGTGGGCCTGTCCGGCAAGGAAGACCGCCCCTCCGAAGAGCTCTCCGGCGGCGAACAGCAGCGCGTCGCGATCGCTCGCGCCTTCGTCAACCGCCCCAAGATCCTCATCGCCGACGAGCCCACCGGAAACCTGGATCCGGAAACCTCCGTCGGCATCATGAAGCTGCTCGATCGGATCAACCGTTCCGACACGACGGTGATCATGGCCACACACGATTCATCCATCGTCGACCAGATGCGCCGCCGCGTGCTTGAGCTCCGTGAAGGCGAGCTCGTGCGTGATCAGGCCAAGGGCATCTACGGCACGGCGTAGGGAGGAAGAGAACTACTATGCGTCACTCCCTTCGCGAGACCTGGTCGGGTCTCAAGCGCAACATCGCCATGACCATCGCCGTCATCGTGACGATGGCGGTGTCCCTTTCGCTGCTCGGCGCGGGCCTGTTGACCTCCATGGAGGTGGACCTCGCCAAGCGCAGCCTCTATGACAAGATCGAGATCTCGGTCTTCCTCTGCACTGATCAGACGCACGGTGGCCGCTGTGAGCCCGGCAAGGGCGTCACCGAAGCGCAGCGTGATCAGATCCAGCAGACGCTCGAGGCTAACCCCGAGGTGGACGAGGTCATCTACGAATCCAAGGAGAAGGCGTTCGAGGAGTTCCAGCGCGTCTTCGCCGACTCCCCGGTGCTCACCTCCCGTACCGCGGAGGACATGCAGGATTCGTTCCGTGTGAAGCTGGTCAACCCAGAGAACTACGCCGGCGTCGTCTCCGAGGCCAAGGGCCTCCAAGGCGTCCAGAACGTGCAGGATCTGCACACCGTTCTCGAGCCCATGTTCAAGTGGCTCGGTGCCCTCCAGTGGGCCACCATCATCATGTCCGCGCTGTTGCTGCTCGCAGCTGCCCTACAGATTGCCAACACCATCCGGATGGCAGCATTCACCCGACGCCGAGAGATCGGCATCATGCGACTGGTGGGTGCCTCCAACCTCTACATCCTTCTGCCGTTCCTTCTGGAATCCCTGATCGCCGGCCTCATCGGCGTGCTCCTGGCAGCTGGAGCCCTAGTCGCGGGCTATTGGTTCATCATCGTGCAGAACGCCCAAACCTCAATCACTGCTTTACCGTGGATTGGGTGGGGCGACCTCATCACTGCAATTCTTGCTATTGCCGCCGTCGGTGTCGCTTTGGCGATCATCCCGACACTCCTGGCGACAAGGAAGTACTTGCGTATCTAAGAACAAGGAGGATGAACGTGAATCGGGACCTTCCCCACACGCCGACCGTTCGTCGACCCCTGTCCATCCGTCTCTCGCGCAGCGTCATCGTGGCCGCTGCCAGTATTGCTCTCCTCTGTGGACTCGCCCTGCCCGCCAACGCCGACGAGCTGGACGACCGCAAGGAACAACTCAAGGTGGAGCTGGCCCAGCAGGCCGGCGCTGTCGCCGACGCCCACAACCACCACTCCGAAGCCGCGGCCGCCTTGGTTGAGGCCCGCGCGCAGCTCGCTGCCGCGGAGGCTCGTCTTGATGCCGCCGAGGCTGAGGCACGTGCTGCTGCTGCCGAGGATAAGAAGCGCGCCGAGGAGCTTGAGGTTGCTGAGCACAAGCTCAAGCAGGCTGAGGCCGACGTTGCCGCCGCCATCGCCGCGCTGAATTCCGTCAACAAGCGCATCAACGAAGAGATCATGGTGACGACGCAGACCACGCACGGCCTGCTCAACCTGGCGCTCATCTTCAGCGATGTGAATACCACCAACCTCAACCAGCGTGCGCAGCTCGCCGAGACTCTGTTCGACTCGTCGGCACAGCAGCTGGACGAGCTCGAGATGCGCCGTCTGGCCCTCGAAGACGCCCAGCTCGCAGCTGAGGCTGCTCGCACCAAGGCTGACGAGGCTCGTCAGGCTGCCGCCGAGCAGCTCAAGATCAAGGAAGCCGCTGAGGCTGAGGCCCAGGCCATTCGTGGGGACATGGCCGGGCTCGTCCAGCGCCGCGACGCAGCTGAGGCTGCTGCACGTCAGCAGGTGGCCGTCGAGGAGCAGCAGCAGCGTGACCTCGTCGCCGAGAACGCCTCCGTGGAGAAGCGCATCCAGGAGCGGATCGCCCGTGAGAAGGCCGAGGCAGCTGCCAAGGCTGAGCGTGAGCGCATTGCTGCTGAGAAGGCCAAGCGTGAGGCTGATGCCAAGGCCGCGGCTGAGCGCAAGGCACAGGCCGACCGCGAAGCACGTGAGGCTCGCGAGGCTGCCGCCCAGCGTGATTCCCGTTCCACCCCGCGCGTCGAGCCGGCCAAGCCCGCGCCGAAGCCTGTTGCGAAGCCGAAGCCCGTTGCGTCCAGCAGCTCCGGCTTCATCATGCCCAGCGGTGCCCGCATCACGTCGCGCTACGGTATGCGCCTGCACCCGGTTCTGGGTTACTGGAAGCTTCACGACGGCACCGACTTCGGCGCCTCCTGCGGCTCCCCGATCCGCGCCGCCTCCGACGGCGTCGTGTCCGAGCGCTACTACAACGCCGGCTACGGCAACCGCCTTATGATCGATCACGGGCGAGTCGACGGCAACTACGTCACCACCGGCTACAACCACGCCACCCGCTACATCGTCGGCGTCGGCCAGCGCGTCAGCAAGGGCCAGACCATCGGCTACGTCGGCAGCACCGGTTACTCCACCGGCTGCCACCTGCACTACAGCACCTGGGCCAACGGCCAACTGGCCGACCCAATCTCGCTGTTCTGAGCCGGGGTCGAAGCAGCCGAAAACGTTTTTGTCAGTGCTGCCGTGCAGAGTTG
>DYZF01000028.1 GCA_020741375.1 Tessaracoccus flavescens | reverse complement strand
GGCCTCGACATAGGTCCAGTCGGCGGCGGTGAACTCGGCGCCGGGGTTGAGCTCGGCGTAGCGAGCCGACAACTCCTGTGCCTCTTCGCGGGCCTTGGCCAGCGCTGATTGCGCCAGCGGGGCAAGCATCTCGAGGATCGCGTCGGTGGATTTGGCGCAGCCCGCCTCGGCGACGATCGCGGCGTGGTGCGGGTAGCCGAGCAGCGTCGCCCGCTCTGCACGTAGGCGCGCGATCTCGACGATGACACCGCGGGTGTCGAACTCGCCCGACAGAGCGCGCGTCGTAGACGCCTCCAACAGTCGATGGCGGACGTCCGCGTTCGCCAGCTTCGCGCCAAGCGGCTGCTGCGTGGTGTTGACCAGCTCGATCTTGTAGCCGTCGTCTGTCTTGAGTGTCTGCTTCTCGGCGTCCGTCAGCCCGTCGAGCTCCTCCTCGGAGACAGTGAAGCCACCTGCGTTTCGCGCGCCGCGGTTCAGCTGCTCGAACTTGGCCGACAGGCCGGCGAGCCGCTTGTTGAGGTCGCGCAGGCGATCCTGCTGGCCGTCGTCCAGCGCGACGCCGGCTCGGCGGAAACCGCGCAGCGCTTCGTCGAGCGCATAGCGATCCTGCTCGTCGGCGTCCGTCTCGCCGGCCTCGATGCGGCGTTCCAGCTCCACGTACCGCTCGTAGAGCCGGCGATCGAGAAGGATCGCGTCCTCATGCTCGGCGAGCTTGGGGGCGTATTCCTCGTAGATGGCTTCCAACTCGTCGGTGCTGTCGGACGAGTACACCGCGAAGAAGGCGTTGAGCGCCCGGCGCAGGTCCGCCTCGGCATCCTCGGCGGCACCCAGCACGTTCTCGACCGTCGCAGGCTCGGCGTTGTCGCGCACCGCGGCCAAGCCATCGAGCTGCGCCACCATGCCCTGTTCGACGGCCTCCCGGTAGTCGCTGGTGGTCGCCGATGCGAAGTCAGGAAGCGTGAACGGCAGCTCGGTCGTCAGCAGCGGATTGGTGGGCATCGGTTCTCCTCGTCGTCGAGACCAACAGCCACGCGGCGGCTGCAGTCAGCAACGTCAAGCCAACCATGTGCAGGGCCACCACCACAACGGGGAGCCCGAAGAAGTACTGGATGTACCCGATGACGCCTTGGAGCACCAGCGTGATCAGCAGCAGGCGCGAGGCCCCGGCGGCCCGCGCTTGGCGGGTCTTGCTGAACAACCAGACGCAGGCGATCGTCAGCGCGACAGACGCCCACGCCGACAATGCGTGGATGCGGGAGACGACGACGATGTCGAAGCCTGTGCGCGGAGCCTGGGCGTCGCCGGCGTGGGGGCCGGTGCCGGTGGTCACGGTGCCGAGCCAGATCGCCACCATCACGACGGCGAACGTCGCGATGACCAGCCACCGCGCCCCGGGAGCGAGCGGCGACGCCGTCACCCCGTAGCCCACCTTCAGCGCCCAGACGCAGACGATGATCAATGCCACCGAGAGCAGCAGGTGCAGCGCGACGACGAACGGGTTGAGATCACTCCACACGGTGAAGCCGCCGATGACACCCTGGAAGGGGATGCCCAGGCCGACGCCGAGCGTGATCCACCACAGCTTCGAGCGCAGGCCGCGGTTGCGCCACGCGGCGATGAAGGCGCCGATCGCGACAGCGACGAGCACGAACGTGAGCATGCGGTTGCCGAATTCGATGGCGCCGTGGATGCCCGCTGCGCGCGTCGTGGTCCACGTCTCCGGGGTGCACTTGGGCCATTCCGAGCAGCCGAGGCCGGAACCGGTCAGGCGCACGACGGCGCCGGTGACGATGATGCCCATGTTGCAGATGAGGGAGGCCCACAGCCACGCGCGGAGCGCGCGTTCGCCGTCGACCAGCTTCTTCAAGACATCCACGTTGATTCCTTCTTCCAGCGCTACAGGAGTGATGCTACCGACCCGGTCGGGGTATCCGACGGCGGCCCCACGGCATCAGGATCTGCATCAGGACGTCCAACGGAACACGCGCCTCGCCAGAGCGATCATCAGGAGGCACCACACGGCAGCGACGACGGCGGGGAACCAGTAGACGTCGCCCTCAGCCGTGGCGCGCAGCGCACCACCCAGCGCGCCGGTGGGCAGCAGATTGATGGCGATCTGAGCCGGATCGGGGTACGCGGTGGCGGGAACCAGGATGCCCAGCGGCATTCCGACGATGTAGAGCAGGTTGGCCAGCGCGAGGGTGGCCTCCGGGCGAAGCGATCCGGAGATGACCAGGGCCAGCCCAGCGAAAGCGGCCATGGACAACAAACTGACCAGCACAGCGAACAGGAAAGACCCGATGGTGAAGCTGGGCCTCCAGCCCAGCGCCAGGGCGGCGATGGTCAACACGATCACTTGGCCGATGGTGATCATCGCGATCGACAAGCCCTTGCCCAGCAGGATTCCGGTTTTGCCCAGGGGCGTGGCGGCCACGCGTTCCAGCACGTTGTAACGGCGCTCGAAGCCGGTGCCGATAGCCAGCGTCGTCAGACACGAGCTCCACATCACCAGGGCCAGGACTGACGGCGCCATCTGCTGGATGTCCAAGCCCAGCCGGTCGCCGATCAGGCGGCTGCCGACCAGCACGGCCAGGGGGATGACGACGGCCAAGATCGCCTGCTCGCCGTTGCGCAGGATGAGGGAGGCCTCGGTCTTGGCATGGGCCCACACCCGGGCGGGAGCGGAGGCCGCGCGGGCAGCAGGGGTGAAATCGAGCGTCATGGACGATCTCCCGTCGTGTGCTGGAGGAAGGCGTCCTCCAACGTCCCATCGACCGTCAGGTCCGCGACCGTACCGCTGGCCTGCACGCGACCGCGATCGACGATGTACACGTGATCGGCGAGCTCGGCCGCCTCAGCCATGTCGTGCGTGGTCAGAACGACGGCGACCCCGGCGTCGCTGACCTGCCGGATGAGATCCCAGGTCACGCGCCGAGCGCGCGGGTCGAGGCCGGCCGAGGGCTCATCGAGGAAGACCAGCGAGGGGCGGCCTACGAGCGCGCCAGCTAGGTTGACGGCCTGCTGTTGGCCACCCGAGAGCCGACGGTACGGCGTCGACGCGAAGGCGTCGATGCCCAGCAGCGACGTCAGCTCGGCGACCGGCTGTGGGTTCTCGTACAGCGAGGCGAGATACCGGAGGAGTTCGGCCGCCTTGATGCCGGACCATGCTCCGGTGGTCTGCGGCATGAGGCCGATCTTTGTCAGCACCTCGGGCGTACCGGGGGCCTGACCGAAGAGCCGGAGTTCGCCGGAGTCGGGGGTGACCAAGGCGGTGCAGCAGCGGATGAACGTGGTCTTGCCCGCGCCGTTGGGGCCGAGGAGGGCGGTCACCGCGCCGGCGTCGGCGCCCAGCGTGAGCCCATCGAGGGCTCGGTTCGAGCCGAAGGACAGGACGAGGTTGGTGGCTTGGAGGACGGTGGACACGGCCCCAGCCTATCTGTGGCCATTCCAAGCGTGGACTTAGGCAAGCCTTGCTTGAATCGACGGGCACAATAGACAAGGATCGAGTTTGTTAAATGCCGTGGGAGGAGGGGTTCGTGACTGACACTGTCGTCGCCGTCGATATCCCGACCCGTCAGCGCGTGATCAACCTCATCCTCAATGAGGGCCCGCAAACCGCCAAGCAACTGGCCGACGAGCTGGATCTCACGCCTGCGGCGGTCCGCCGCCACCTCACGGCGCTGCTCGACGACGGCACCCTCATCTCGCAGGAGCAGCGGGTGTACGGCGCCCGCGGCCGAGGCCGTCCCTCCAAAGTGTTCGCGCTCACCGACGCCGGACGTTCCGAATTCCGCCAGAGCTACGACCAACTGGCCATCGCCGCGATGCGCCGCCTAGTGTCTGCAGCCGGCCCCAACTCGATCCGCGAACTCGCACACGACCAGCTCTCCGAGGTGGAGCGTCGCTTCCACGAGGAGCGCATCTCCGCGCCCGAAGCACCCGCGATCGACATCCTCGTCGACGTCCTGTCGCAGGACGGCTTCGCCGCGTCGATCCGTCCGCTGCATTCCGGCGATCAGCTGCTGCAGCATCACTGCCCGATCGCGCACGTGGCGGCGGAGTTCCCCGTCATCTGCGAGATCGAGACCCAACTGATTTCCCGACTGCTGGGCAGCCACGTCCAGCGGCTCGCGACCATTGCCCATGGCGACGGTGTGTGCACCACGCACGTACCCAAGCCGCTACCCACCCCCAAGATCCCGAGAAGAAAGTGACGAGTACCGATATGACTCAGACCGCACCGCAGGCACCCGGCTTGGGCGCCACGCAGGACGAGCATCTGGAGGCCCTCTCCAAGTACGAGTGGGGCTGGCACGACACCGACACCGCTGGCGCAGCTGCGCAGCGCGGCCTCAGCGAGGACGTCGTCCGCAACATCTCCGGCCTGAAGAACGAGCCCGAGTGGATGCTCGACCTTCGTCTCAAGGGCCTGAAGCTCTTCGACAAGAAGCCGATGCCCACCTGGGGCGCCGAGCTCGGCGAGATCGACTTCGACAACATCAAGTACTTCGTGCGCTCCACCGAGCGTCAGGCGCAGACGTGGGATGACCTCCCCGAGGACATCAAGAACACCTACGACCGTCTCGGCATCCCGGAGGCCGAGAAGGCCCGCCTGGTGGCCGGCGTCGCCGCCCAGTACGAGTCCGAGGTGGTCTACCACAAGATCAACGAGGAGCTGGAGCGTCAGGGCGTCATCTTCCTCGACACCGACACCGCCCTCAAGGAGCACCCCGAGCTGTTCCAGGAGTACTTCGGCACCGTCATCCCCGTCGGTGACAACAAGTTCGCGTCGTTGAACACCGCCGTGTGGTCCGGTGGCTCCTTCATCTACGTGCCGAAGGGCGTGCACGTCACGATCCCGCTGCAGGCCTATTTCCGCATCAACACGGAGAACATGGGCCAGTTCGAGCGCACCCTGATCATCGTCGACGAGGATGCCTACGTGCACTACGTCGAGGGCTGCACCGCGCCGATCTACTCGTCGGACTCGCTGCACTCTGCCGTCGTCGAGATCATCGTGAAGAAGGGCGCCCGCTGCCGCTACACGACCATCCAGAACTGGTCCACCAACGTCTACAACTTGGTGACCAAGCGCGCCACCTGTGAGGCCGGCGCCACCATGGAATGGATCGACGGCAACATCGGCTCCAAGGTCACCATGAAGTACCCCGCCGTGTACCTGATGGGCGAGCACGCCCGCGGCGAGACGCTGTCCATCGCCTTCGCCGGGGAGGGCCAGCACCAGGACGCCGGCTCCAAGATGGTGCACTGCGCCCCGCACACCTCCAGCTCGATCGTCAGCAAGTCGGTTGCGCGCGGCGGCGGCCGCTCGTCGTACCGCGGCCTGGTCAAGGTGGAGCCCGGCGCTCGCCACTCGGCGTCCTCGGTGATGTGTGACGCCCTGCTCGTCGACGACATCTCCCGCTCGGACACCTACCCCTACGTCGACGTCCGGGAAGAGGACGTGTCGATGGCACACGAGGCCACCGTTTCGAAGGTGTCCGAGGACCAGCTGTTCTACCTCATGTCCCGCGGCATGGGTGAGCTGGAGGCCATGGCCATGATCGTGCGCGGCTTCGTAGAGCCCATCGCCCGCGAACTCCCGATGGAGTACGCGCTGGAGCTCAACCGCCTGATCGAACTGCAGATGGAAGGCGCGGTCGGCTGACGCCGGTCCCACCTCGAGACGAAAGAAAGAGAAGAGAACTTTGTCTGTCGATACCGCGCGCCCAAACGTGGCCGGCGCCATCGAAACAATCGAGTCGCACCTGCACCCGACGCCGTCGTGGGACATTGCCGACCACCCGCAGCCGACCGGCCGCGAGGAGATCTGGCGCTTCACGCCGCTGAAGAAGATCAAGACGCTCCTCGTCGAGCAGCCCGAGGCCGGCTCGCTGTCGTGGTCCGGCGACCGCCCCGAGGGCGTCACGCTGGCTCCGCTGTCGCACGACGACGCCCGTGGACTGTCGGTCGAGGCTCCGTCGGACCGCGTGTCGGCCCTGGCGGCCAGCCAGTCCCCGGCCCCGGTTCACATCGACATCCCGGCCGAGGCTGAGGTGACCGAGCCGATCGTCTTCACGGGCGTCGGCGACGGCGGCGAGGCGCGCGACCACGTCGTGCTCACCGTCGGCGCCCACTCCACCGCGACCGTCGTCTTCCGCTACGAGGGCACCGCCCACTACGCGGAGAAGACTGACGTCATCGTCGGCGACGGCGCCACCCTCAACCTGGTCTTCGTGCAGGACTGGGCCGACGGCGCGGTCCACGGCGGCCAGCGCACCGTGCAGGTGGGCCGCGACGCCCACGTCAAGATGGTCTCGGCCTCGATGGGCGGCGACGTGATCCGGCTGCAGGAGAACGCCAAGTACTCCGGCCCCGGCGGCGAGCTCGAGCAGTACGGCCTGTACTTCGTCGACGGCGGCCAGCACATCCAGCACCGCCTCTTCGTCGATCACAACGCCCCGCAGACCAAGTCCAACGTGGACTACCGCGGCGCGCTGCAGGGCAAGGGCGCGCACTCGGTGTGGATCGGCGACGTGCTGATCCGCAAGGTGGCCAAGGACATCGACACCTACGAGTCCAACAAGAACCTGCTGCTGACCGAAGGCTGCCAGGCCGACTCGGTGCCGAACCTCGAGATCGAGACCGGCGAGATCTCCGGCGCCGGCCACTCGTCGAGCACCGGCCGCTTCGACGACAACCAGCTGTTCTACCTGCAGTCGCGTGGCATCGAGGAGGACGAGGCCCGTCGGCTCATCGTCCACGGCTTCTTCAACGACATCATCCGTCGCATCGGCGTGCCGGAGATCGAGCAGAAGATGCTGGAGCAGGTCGAGCGCGAGCTCGAGCTGGCCCACGGCAGCACCCGCACGCAGGCGGACGCATGAGCTTCGTCGCCGTCGCCAAACTCGACGAACTGGCGGCTGACAAGCCGCTGGCCGTCGACGTCGACGACGACCTGACGGTTGCCCTGGTTCTCCACGGCGACAAGGTGTTCGCCATCGAGGACGAGTGCAGCCACGGCAACGTGCCGCTCAGCGAGGGCGACGTCGAGGACGAGTCGATCGAGTGCTACCTGCACGGATCGCGCTTCGACCTCAACACCGGCAAGCCGCTCAGCCTCCCGGCAACGGCCCCGGT
>DYZF01000027.1 GCA_020741375.1 Tessaracoccus flavescens | reverse complement strand
AGTTCCACGCCCTGGGCCATCTCATCCGGATCACCACCGGTGAGGCCCACGACGGCTGGCTCGCCTACGGCGACTGCGCCACCGCGCCCGCCACGCAGCGCACCGTCGTCACGCAAACCTCAGATCCGGTGCTGTGCTACTTCACGTCTGGCACCACCAAGGATCCGAAGCTCGTCGTCCACACACAGCTCAGCTACCCCGTCGGCCACCTCTCGACGATGTACATGATCGGCGTGCGCCCCGGCGACGTCCACCTCAACATCTCCTCCCCCGGTTGGGGCAAGCACGCTTGGTCCAGCTTCTTCTCGCCGTGGCTGGCCGAGGCGACGGTGTTCAGCTTCAACTACGCGCGCTTCGACGCGGCCGTCATGCTCGACCAACTCGAGGACGCCAAGGTCACCACCTTCTGCGCTCCCCCAACCGTATGGCGCATGCTGATCCAGGCTCACTTGGGTGAGAAGCCCCCGGCTCTGCGCGAGGCTATCGGCGCCGGAGAGCCCCTGAATCCCGAGGTGATCCGCACCGTCGAGGAGGCGTGGGGCCTCACCATCCGCGACGCGTACGGCCAGACGGAGACGACGTGCACCGTCGGCAATGCGCCGGGCGAGCGTGTCAAGCCCGGATCCATGGGCAAGGTCATGCCAGGCGTCAACGTCACCATCATCGACCCGGACACCGGCGAGGAAGCCGACCACGGGGAGATCACCTTCAATCTCGACGCGTGGCCGTACAACCTGATGTCCGGCTACATCGGGGGTGCCCCGACGGCGCAGGCCGACGGCCGCTACCACTCGGGCGACCTCGTCTCCGTCGACGCCGACGGCTACCTCACCTACGTGGGCCGCACCGACGACGTCTTCAAGGCCTCCGATTACAAGATCTCCCCGTTCGAGCTGGAATCGGTGCTGATCCAGCACCCAGCGGTCGTGGAAGCGGCGATCGTCCCAGCGCCGGACCCGATTCGCGCCGCCGTCCCGAAGGCCTACGTCGCGTTGGCCGCCGGTTACGAGCCGACGGCGGAGACGGCTGTCTCGATCCTCGCCTACGCGAAGGAGCACCTGGCCCCCTACCTGCGCGTGCGCCGCATCGAATTCTCGGAGCTGCCGAAGACAATCAGCGGCAAGGTGCGCCGGGTGGTCCTGCGGGCACGCGAGCACGACACGTCCGTGACCATCGACGACTACCGCTACGAGCAGTTCCCGGAGCTTCGGGGCTGACCGGGGGCCGGTCAGTGAGTCAGTAGATCCACCGAATCTCGCTTGTGCAGGCGGCGTGCCGCCTCGGCCAGCGAGCCCGACATCGACGGGTAGACGGTGAACGCGTGGCTGAAATCGTCCACGGTTACCTTCTGTGCCACCGCGACCGACACGGCGTGGATCAGCTCCGATGCGCGCGGCGCGACGACGACACCACCGATGATGATGCCGGTGGTGGGGAGGCAGAACAGCTTGACGAAGCCGTCGTTGAAGTTCTGCATCTTGGAGCGCGCGTTGGAGCCAAGCGGCAGCAGCACAGAGGCCACCCGTACTTCCCCAGCGTCCACCTGCTTCTGCGTCACGCCCACCGTCGCCACCTCAGGCGTGGTGAACACGTTCGACGACACGAGCCGCAGGTCCAAAGGCTCGACGGCGTCGCCGAGCGAGTGCCACATGGCCACGCGGCCCTGCATCGCGGCGACGGAGGCGAGCGCGAACACGCCCGTCACGTCGCCTGCGGCGTAGATGTTGCGCACCGACGTGCGGGAGACGCGGTCGACGGTGATGTGCCCGGACGGGCTCATGTCCACACCGGCCTCTTCGAGGCCCAGGCCGGCGGAGTTCGGGATGGCGCCGACGGCCATCAAGCAGTGGGAGCCGTGCACTTCGCGGCCATCCTCCAGGGTGACGACGACGCCGTCGCCCTCGCGTCGGGCTGCGACCGCGCGGCACTCGCTCATGATCTCCATGCCGCGCTCTTCGAAGGAGCGCTGCAGCACGGCGGCGGCATCCTGATCCTCGCCGGGGAGAACCTGCTTGCGCGACGACACTAGAACAACCTCGCAGCCGAGGCCGTCGTAGGCCGACGCGAATTCTGCGCCGGTGACGCCGGAGCCGACGACGATCAGGCGCTTGGGCACCTCGGTGAGGTTGTAGACCTGCTTCCAGTTGAGGATTCGCTCGCCGTCGCACTGCGCGTCGGGCAGCTCGCGCGGCGTGGTGCCGGTGGCCAGCAGGATGATGTCGGCGTCGCAGACCTGTTCGCCCTCCTCCGTGTCGGCGATGACGCGATTGGGGCCGTCGAGACGGGCGGTGCCCTTGACGAGGTTGACGCCGTCGAGGCAGAGCCGCTGCTGGATGTCGTCTGATTGGGCGCGCGCCAGTTCGAGGACGCGCTCGTTGACCTCGCCCAGGTCGACGCGCACGACATCGCTAACGTCGGCGGCGTCGATGTGCAATCCGAGCGCCCTGGCGTTGTTGATGCGGACCATGACCTCGGCGGTGGCGATCAGGGTCTTGGACGGAACGCAGTCGCTGAGGACGGCGGCGCCGCCCAAGCCGTCGCGTTCAATGAGGGTGACCTCACCGCCGAGCTGGTTTCCTACAAGAGCCGCTTCATAGCCACCCGGGCCGCCACCGATGATCACAACTTTGGTCACGGGTCCATCCTCCCATAGCCTGCGAGGCGGCGTGGCACCTCACTAAGCTGATGCAATGACTGATTCACCCTTCGACCTCGCTGCAGAGGCCGCCGGTTTCCTACGCGGCCATTTCGGACTGGACAAGATTGATGTCGCGCTGGTGCTGGGCTCCGGGTGGTCCTCCGGCGCGGACCAGCTCGGCGAGCCGCTGGGCGAGATCGCGTTGGGCGACGTTCCCGGCTTCAGCAAGCCCGTCGTCGCCGGCCACGGAGGCGCCCTCAAGCTGGCGCGCACCGCGGGCGGGAAGGTGGCCGCCATCTTCACCGGACGCACCCATTACTACGAGGGACGCGGCGTGGAGCCGGTCGTGCACGGTGTCCGCACCGCCGCCGCATGGGGCGCCCAGACGATGGTGCTGACCAACGGCTGCGGCGGCCTGAACCCCGCGTGGGCTCCCGGCACGGTCGTGCTGATCAAGGATCACATCAACTTCACCAACGACACCCCGCTGCGCGGCGCCACGTTCATCGACATGACGGAGGCCTACTCGAAGCGCCTGCGCGATCTGGCTCACACCGTCGACGAATCGCTCCCCGAGGGCGTTTACGTCCAGTTCCGCGGTCCACAGTATGAGACGCCCGCGGAGGTCAAGATGGCTGCCATCTTGGGCGGCGACCTCGTCGGCATGTCGACGACGCTCGAAACCCTCGCCGCCAGGGAGGCCGGGCTCGAGGTGCTCGGCCTGTCGCTGGTCACCAACGCCGCCGCCGGGCTGAGCGATTCCAACCTCGACCACACCGAGGTGCTGGAGACCGGGCGCGACGCAGGTCCTCGCTTGGCCGCGCTGCTGTCGGGGATCGTGGGGGCCCTGTGATGGAACAGATCATCAAGAAGGCCATGGCCTGGCGCGACGCAGATCCAGATCCGGACACCGTCGCCATTCTCGACCAGACGATCATCCGGGCACAGGCCAACGACGACGGCTTCCGTGAGGACGCCATCGCCGAGTTGCGCTCTGCCTTCGCCGGGCCGCTTGAGTTCGGCACGGCGGGCCTGCGTGGCCCCATCGGCCCGGGGCCGGCACGGATGAACCGCGTCGTCGTCACTCAGGCCGCCGCCGGTTTCGCGGCGTGGCTCAAGGAGCAGGGCCATGCTGGCGGCAAGGTGATCGTCGGCCACGATGCCCGCCATAAGTCCGACGAGTTCGCCGAGGACACCGCCCAGGTGTTCGCGGGTGCCGGCTTCGAGGTGTTGTGGACCAACGAGCCGATCCCCACCCCGGTGGTGGCGTTCGGCATTCAGCATTTCGGCTGTGTGGCCGGCGTGGTGGTCACCGCGTCGCACAACCCGCCGGCCGACAACGGCTACAAGGTCTACCTCGGCGACGGCTCGCAGATCGTCCCGCCCACCGATTCGGAGATCGCGGCCCACATCGCCCGTATCGCCAACGGCCAGTGGGCGACGCTCCCCCGCGACGAGGCCCGCACCGACGTCACCGCCGAGCTCAGCGAAGCCTACGTGGCCCGGGCTGCGGAGATGGTCCCCGAGGACGCTCCCCGCGACCTCGTTTGGGTGCACACGGCCATGCACGGTGTCGGTTCCAAGACCGTGCGCGCCGTCGCCGCAGCCGCGGGCCTGCCCGCCGGCCTTGAGGTGGAGGCCCAGGCGGAGCCGAACCCAGACTTCCCGACGGTGCCGTTCCCGAACCCGGAGGAGAAGGGCGCCATCGATCTCGCTTTGGCGCTGGCCGAGGAGTCGGATGCCGACGTCGTCATCGCCAACGATCCGGATGCGGACCGTTGCGCGGTCGCGGCAAAGGTCGACGGCGCATGGCGGATGCTGACGGGCGACGAGCTGGGCTCGGTGCTGGGCGACGACGCGATCCGCCGCGGGGTGCCGGGCGTGTTCGCCAACTCCGTGGTGTCGTCGACGCTGCTCGGACGCATGGCCCGCGCCGCAGGCAGAGAGCACACCACCACGCTGACCGGCTTCAAGTGGATCGGCCGCGTGCCCAACCTGGCCTTCGGCTACGAAGAGGCCATTGGCTACTGCGTGGATTCAGGCTACGTGCCGGACAAGGACGGCATCACGGCCGCCATGACGGTGCTGCGGATCGTCGCCGAGCTGAAAGCTGAGGGTAAGACGCTGGCCGATCGGTTGGACGAGATCGCCACCACGCACGGGCTGACCGCCACCTCGCAGCTCTCGGTGCGCGTGGCCGACCTGAGCCTCATCGCCGACGCCATGGCCAAGCTGCGCGGCAACCCGCCGGCCGAGCTGCTGGGCGAGCCGGTCACCGTCGCCGATCTCTCCGAGGGCTATGACGACCTGCCGCCCACCGATGCCATCGAGCTGACCGGGGACACGCTGCACGTCGTCGCCCGCCCGTCCGGCACCGAGCCGAAGCTGAAGTGCTACCTCGAGGTCCGTCAGTCGGTTGAGGAGTCGCAGGATCTGGCCGCCGCTCGCGAATCGGCGGCGAACCGCCTGGCGCAGCTGCGCCGCGAGATGGCCGACGCGTTGGGAGTCGACGCGTAGGAGCAGCCCCCGCATCCTCAGGGGAATCCCTGAACTCTCCGACGGGTCCCGGCCTTGGCTGGGGCCCGTCGGTACAGTTGAAGCATGACGAAGCTGCGCGCCGGTCTGACCGCTCTCTTCCTAGCCCTGTTCTCGGTGATGATGGTGGCGTCCCCCGCCGCGGCCGATGACGCCGCGCCCATCACCCGCTACCACGTCGACGTGAACCTCACCCCGCAGGGTGTGGCGCAGGTGAAGGTTGATTTCACGATGGACTTCGGCCAGTTCCGCGGCCGCGGCCCGCTGATCGTGCTGCCCACGCTGCAGGACGACGGCGCCAACCCGGACGAGCAGTACGTTTTCGACTACTCCAACATCCGCGTCTCGTCGCCGTCGGGCGCATCGTCGCGGACGTCTCGCGAGTCGGCCAGCGACGGCTTCGTGCTGCGGATCGGCGACGAGAACCGGTGGAACAACACCGCACAGGATTACATCCTCGAATACGACGTCACCGGTTTCATCGTCTCGGATCACCCGCAAAGCGGCATGGACGAGTTCAACTGGAACGTCGTCGGCCCCGCGTGGGATTCGAGCTTCCAAGACATCAAGGTGACCGTCAACGGCCCCACTGGCGTGTCGAAGGCGGCCTGTTTCTACGGCCGCGGCTACACCATGGAGTGCGAATCCTCCACCAGCGGCAACGCCGCGACGTACACCCACTCGGCGCTGCAGCCCAATGAACCCATGCAGGTCGTCGCCGGCTTCCCAGCCGGCACCTTCGGTGGCGTCCAGCAGGAGAAGACGCGCAAGGTCACCGCGGCCAACGCGTTCGAGCTCACCCCCGCCACGGGCGGCATCGCGGGCGCGGGCATCCTCGCGGCCATCGCCGGACTGTTCGCCGTCCAGCGCCGTCACGCGCGCGACGACGTCTACCTCGGCCTGACGCCTGGTCTGGTGCCCAAGCCGGGCGAGACGAGCAACGTCGGCCCGCAGACGAAGAAGTTCCCGGTCGCGGTGCAGTTCCATCCTCCGAAGGGCGCCACGCCCGGTGAGATCGGCACACTGATGGACACCACCGCCGACAACGTCGATGTCAGCGCCACCATCGTGGATCTGGCCGTGCGTGGCTATCTGCGGATCGAATCCGACGGCCAGCGTGAGTTCGTGCTGCACGCGGCGTCTGCGCCGCGCGGCGACCACCTCCTCGATTACGAGGCCAAGCTGCTGGCGGACCTGTTCAAGGGGCGCCCGGTGCGGCACTCGCGCGAGTTGCGCAAGGCCAAGTTCCAGAACGTGCTGCCGCACGCCAAGGAAGGCCTGTACAACTCCGTCGTGCGCAAGGGCTGGTTCAAGTCCAACCCCAACGCCTCGCAGGTGTTGCCCGTCATGGGCGGCGCGCTGCTGATCGGCGGTGGCGTCATGGCCGCGATGTTCTTGGCCAACTTCGGCTGGGCCCTGATCAGCCTGCCGTTGTTCGTGCTGGGCGTCGGTCTGATCGCCATGTCCGGCAAGTTCCGCAAGCGCACGGCACAGGGCTCCGCCTACCTAGCTCAGGCCAAGGGCTTCGAGCTGTACCTGCGCACCGCCGAGAAGGAGACCCTGCGCTTCGAGGAGGGTGAGGACATCTTCAGCAAGTACCTGCCCTACGCGATCGTGTTCGGCGTTGCCGAGCGGTGGTCGAAGCTGTTCGCCCAGTTGGGCGCGGAGGGCATCTACCAAGCCGACACGTCGTGGTACATCGGCGCGGACCTCATGCACGGTTACTACTTCGCCAGCGCGATGAACAACCTGACGCACTCGTTCAACGAGACGATGAACGCGGCGCGCATGGACGGCATGTCGCAGGCCACGGGCGGGTCGTCGGGCTTCTCCGGATTCGGCGGTGGTGGCGGCTTCGGCGGCGGTGGCGGCGGCTCCTGGTGAGCCGACGCGTTCGGGGCGCTCAGGCTCCGGACGACACCCTGCCCATCGCGGAGCGCATCGATACCGGCGAGAACCCTGCGCTCAGCGCAGTCTTCCGGAGCGCCGGCTCGGCGCGGTAGAGGGCCACGCCACGGCGCAGCAACACAGCCGGCGTCTTGCGCTTCTCCCGCAGGTCGCGGGTGAGGCGGCGCGCAAAATTCGCCGTCGGACGGCGGTCCAGCCACAGCGCGTCCACGTCGATCCCCGCGGCGCGGGCGGCGGGGCAGGCTTGAATGGCGAAGATCCCCTCGGCGACGAGCAGTTCGGCCGCCCCCATGTCGACGGTGCGGCTCCCCACGCGCTTCGATTGTGAGATGTCGTAGACGGGCACCTCGGCCGTTCCCTCGAGCAGCAGTTGGCGCACCGTCGCGATGGCCGCATCCAGATTCCACGTCGCCGGATCGTCCCAGTCCGGGATCCCCATGGGGGTCATCGGCAGCCCGGGGTGATCGACGTCGTGATAGAAGTCGTCCAGCGAGAGGCTGACGGCCCTCCCCTGTGCGACGGCGGTGCGCGTCAGGCGCGATTTACCGCTGCCGGAGGGCCCGGCGATGAGCAGCAGCGTGCGAGACATACGGCAGTGGGGTCCGGGTGGCTGGATCAGGCGTCGGTGGCGACCGGTGCCCACGGCGGGCCGGTCTCCCCCAGCTTGTCGTCGAGCTTCGCGAACAGCGGAGACGGCTTGGCGAGCGGGGTGCCGGGCACGATCGGGCGGGATTCCCAGACGGCCTGCTGCGACGCGTAATCGCCCTGCAGGGTTGGGTAGGTCAGGTCGCCGTCGGTGACCTCGACGATCTCCGGCTGAGCCGCCCACACGCCCTCGTTGCCGAGCGCCTCGAAGATCTTCTGGGCGCTGTGCGGCAGGTACGGCGTCAGCAGCGTGTTGCAGTCGCTGACCACCTGTAGCGCGACGTGGAGGACGGTGTCGCGGCGGGCGACGTCATCCTTCAGCTTCCACGGCTCCATGTCAGAGAGGTACTTGTTGGCGAGGCCGACGATGCGCATCGCTTCGGTGATGCCGGCCTTGAACCGGCGGGCGGCGATGTGCTCGCCGACGGTGGCGAACGCCTGCGCCGAGGCGTCCAGCAGCTCGCGGTCGGCGTCGGTGAGCTCCCCCGCCTCGGGGATGGCGCCGATGTTCTTGTGTGCCATCGAGATGGACCGGTTGACGAGGTTGCCCCACTCGTTGGCGAGCTCGAAGTTGATCCGGCGGACGAACTCCTCCCACGTGAAGTCCGTGTCCTGGTTCTCGGGGCCGGCGACGGCGATGTAGTAGCGCAGCGCGTCCGCGCCGAACTCGTTGATGAAGTCGCCGACGAAGATGGAGGCGCCGCGGGAGCTGGACACCTTCGAGCCCTTCATCGTCATGAACTCGGAGCTCACCACCTCCGTGGGCAGCTGCAGCTCGCCCAGCGCGTCGCGCACCGAGCCGCCGCGCTCGCCCTGTCCGTTGGCGCCGAGCAGGATGCCGGGCCAGATGACGGAGTGGAAGACGATGTTGTCCTTGCCCATGAAGTAGTAGCTCTTCGCGGCTTCCGAGTTCCAGAAGCGGCGCCAGCCCTCTGGGTCGCCGGAGCGCTTGGCCCATTCCACCGACGCGGAGAGGTAGCCGATGACGGCGTCGAACCACACGTAGATGCGCTTCATCGGCGCGTCGCGCCAGCCTTCGAGCGGGACGGGGACGCCCCAGTCGAGGTCGCGCGTGATGGCGCGCGGGCGAATCTCCTTGAGGAGGTTGTGGCTGAACTTCAGCACGTTCGGACGCCAGTCCTCACGGGTGTCGAGCCACGACGTCAGCATCGGCGCGACCGCCGGCAGATCGAGGAAGAAGTGCTCGGTCTCGACGAACTCCGGCGTCTCGCCGTTGACCTTGGACTTCGGGTTGATCAGATCGGCCGGGTCCAGTTGGTTGCCGCAGCTGTCGCACTGGTCGCCGCGCGCGTTGTCGTAGCCGCAGATGGGGCAGGTGCCCTCGATGAAGCGGTCTGGCAGCGTGCGGCCGGTCGACGGCGAGATGGCGCCCATCTGCGTCTCAGCCTTGACGTAGACGTTCTCGTAGAGTGCGGTGAACATCTCCTGCACCACCTCGCGGTGGTTGGGCGTGGTGGTGCGGGTGTAGAGGTCGTAGCTCAGCCCGAGCCCCTGCAGGTCGTGCACGATCTGGCCGTGGTACTTGTCGGCCGTCTCGCGGGCCGTCAATCCCTCGGAATCAGCCTTCACCTGGATGGCCGTGCCGTGCTCGTCGGACCCGGACACCATGAGGACGTTGTGCCCCACCATGCGCATGTACCGGGAGAACACGTCGGCGGGAACGCCGAATCCGGACACGTGGCCAATGTGGCGGGGGCCGTTGGCATAAGGCCAAGCGACCGCGGCAAGAACGTCAGACATGAGGGTCATCCTATCGGGGCGAGGCTGCCGCTCCCACTTAGTAGGCTTCGGCCCGTGCAGCCCAGTCTTCGGCCCCTCATCACGCTCTTCGTCAGCAATGTGCTTGGCGGCGTTGGCGTGGCCTCTGGGATCGCGGTCGGGTCGTTGCTGGTGGTGAGCATGAGCTCCACCGAGTTCGCCGGCATCGGGCAGGCGCTGAGCGTTCTGGGCGCGGGAATGTTGGCGGTCCCGCTGGCACGCCTCGCGACACGGCGCGGTCGCCGCATCGCGCTGGCCAGCGGATACGCCGTCGCCACCGTCGGCGCGCTGGTGGTTCTGATCGCGGCCGCCATCTCCTCCCTCCCCCTCCTGTTGCTCGGTCTGGTTGCCTTCGGCGCCGCCCAAGCCACCAACCTGCAGACGCGCTACGCCGCCTCAGAACTGGCGTCGAGGGAGCGGCGTGGTCGGGTGATGTCGACGGTGATGTGGGCCACCACGCTCGGCTCAGTCACCGGCCCCAACCTGAGCGCCGCGGGTGGGGTGCTCGGTGAGAGCATCGGCCTGCCACGCCTCGCGGGCCCTTACCTCTTCTCGTTGGCGGGGTTCATCCTCGCTGGCCTCGTCGTCTTCCTTCTCTTCCACCGTGGGGCCCCACCCGCGGATCTGGCTCCGTCGTCACGCTCGGCGGTGTCGGCCCGGGCCGCGTTGGGATGGGCTGCGCGGCATCGCGATGCGCGCTTCGCCGTGACGCTCACGGTCGCGGCCCACGCGGTAATGGTGGGCATCATGTCCATGACCCCGGTGCATTTGGGCCAGCTGGGCTTCGGGCTTGGCACCATCGGGCTCACCATCAGCCTGCACATCCTCGGCATGTACGCGCTTAGCCCCGTGTTCGGCTGGATCGCCGATCGCATCGGCCCCCGCAGGACCGCCCTGCTCGGGCTCATCATCATCACGGCGTCCGCCTGCTTGGCCTTCGTCGCCCCGCGGAACCTGGCGACTGTCATCACGGCGCTGACCCTGCTGGGGCTGGGCTGGTCCGCTTCGATCATCGCCTCGTCGGTGCTGCTCGGCAGCGTCGATTCGGGCGAGGTGCGGGTGCCGCTGCAGGGTGCGACGGACGCGCTGATGAGCTACGGCGGCGCGGCAGCCGCGCTGCTGGCCGGCGTGCTACTGGCGGCGCTCGGGTTCGGCGGGCTCGCCGTCGTGATGCTGCTGGTGCTGATCCCGGCCGCCGTCACCGGGTGGATCGCCCGGCCGCGAGCCCGCGCCTCACGCTCCGCCTAGGCGTGCTGCGGCGTGGCCTGAGCGAAGCGGAGACTCCAGCCTGCGGGCAGGTCCAGCCACAGCATCGACACCAGCGTGGTGCCGATGATCGCGCGCACCAGCC
>DYZF01000026.1 GCA_020741375.1 Tessaracoccus flavescens | reverse complement strand
GACTGCGGGCGGGGCGCCGGGGGCTGGCCCGTGTGGGGAGCCTGTGGCGCCGGCCAATTCGGCTGACCCGTGGTGGCCTGAGGCGCCGACGGCGGAGCCTCCCATCCCGGCGGCGGGGGCAGCGGGTCTCCGGTGGGCGGCGGGAGCTGATCCGCCGAGCGGGACGTGGCGAACGGTTCCTTCGGGTCTCGCTTGCCCGAGGGCTGGCCGGGCGCCGTCGTCAGCGTGGTTGAGGCCACCTCGAACGAATCCCGCGGGTTGCGGCGCTGCTTCACCTCGACTGCGATCTGGCTGAGAGCCGGCTGCTCGGCGGCGTCGAAGGACTGTGGGGGAGCCATTGGTCCAGGGGTCGCGGCCTTGTACGGCTCGCCGGCCGGAAGCGCGTCCGTCGACGGCGTGGCGAACCCGTCTGGTCGCTCCGTCGGCGCGTACGCGGCGCCGTCCCTCCAACTGGCCATGTGGCCATCGTAGTCGCCGGTGCCGGCCGTCCACCCGCCTACGGCGGCCCCGCGCGCAACCCCTCCGCCGCAAATGTGCAAGTCAGTGAACGAATGCTCATCAACCCCGCCCACTTGACCGCGTCGGTGAGCACTTGTGCGCACTTCGGGCCTAGCCTTGGGCTCAAGCTTCACCAGAGAAAGAGAAGACATGGACGTTGTGATTTGCCGCGACGCTGCAGAGGTTGGCCGCGTTGCCGCGGACCGGGTCATCGAGCACCTCGAGGGCATCACTACCCCCGTCATCGGCCTCGCCACCGGATCCTCGCCGCTATCGCTGTACGCGGAACTGGCCCAGCGCGCCAAGGACGGCACGTTCAGCTTCGAGCACGGTGTCGGCTTCGCGCTCGACGAGTACGTCGGCATCGACATCGCCCACCCCGAGAGCTACCGCAGCGTCATCAACCGCACCGTCGTCGAGCCCTTCGGCATGGAGGCCGGCCGCGTCAACGTCCCCGACGGCCTTGCCGACGACCTGGATGCCGCGGCTGCCGCCTACGACGACTCGATCGACGAGGCGGGCGGCGTCGACGTCCAGATCCTCGGCATCGGCTCCAACGGCCACATCGGCTTCAACGAGCCCTTCACGTCGTTCTCGTCGCGCACCCACATCGTCAAGCTCACCGATCAGACCCGCGAGGACAACGCGCGTTTCTTCAACTCGCTCGACGAGGTGCCCACGCACGCCGCCACCCAGGGGCTCGGCACCATCATGGATTCCCGCTGCGCCGTCATGGTCGCCACCGGCGAGGGCAAGGCCGACGCCATCAAGGCCATGATCGAGGGCCCCGTGGCCATCCGCTGCCCCGCGTCGATCCTGCAGTTCCACCCCAACGTCATCGTCGTCATCGACGAGGCCGCCGCGTCGAAACTGGAGTACCCGCACCTCTGATCCGGGGATCGCTGCTCGCGATGGCCAGACGGCGGTCGCGACCGGATAGACTGTGCGTTCCACGGGGTTACTACATCAACTAAGCGAGGACGACGTGCCTACCGGAAAAGTGCGATTCTTCGACGCCGAGAAGGGCTTTGGTTTCATCACCAAGGACGACGGCGGAGATGTTTACGTGCGCTCCAACGCGCTGCCTGCGGGGGTCACCACCCTCAAGACCGGCCAGCGCGTGGAATTCGGCGTCATTGAGGGCCGCAAGGGGGAGCAGGCTCTGAGCCTCACCTTGCTGGAGTTGCCGCCGTCGCTGTCCAAGGCGTCGCGCAAGAACCCGGAACAGATGGCCATCATCGTTGAGGATCTGATCAAGATGCTCGACGGCATTGGCAACGATTACCGCCACCGGCGCCACCCCGACAGCAAGCACGCCACGCGCATCGCGGGCCTGCTGCGTCGCGTCGCCGACGAACTGGAGCTCTAAATGGCAAAACCCAAGCTGGACGCCGTTGCCGCTGAGGCCGTCGACCTGGCCCGCGCCGCCGCCGTCGAGGCAGGTGGCGAGGACGCCGTCGGCGACCACCTCGGCGTCATCGCGGAGGAAGGCGAGCGCGTCGTCACGCACTCGTTCGCCTGCCAGCTGCCGGGCTACTCGGATTGGCACTGGGCTGTCACGCTGGTTCGCGCCTCCCGCGCCAAGCTGCCGACGGTGAACGAAGCCGTCCTGCTGCCGCTGCCCGACGCCCTCCTCGCCCCCGCGTGGGTGCCGTGGGAAGACCGCATCGGCCCCGGCGACATCGCGCCCGGAATGCTCATGCCCACGCCGGACAACGATCCGCGCCTGGAGCCCGGCTTCGCCGCGACGGATCTGCCGGTGGACGCCGACACCCAAGATTGGGTGCAGTTGCGCAGCACGGTCGCAGAGTTGGGCCTCGGTCGCCAGCGGGTGCTCAGCCACTACGGTCGCGACGAGGCCGCCGAGCGTTGGCTCGACGGCCAGCCCGGCCCGAACAACGAACTCTCCCGCGAGGCCCCGGCCCCGTGCTCGACGTGCGGCTACTTCGTCCCCCTCCGCGGAGCGCTCGGCACCATGTTCGGCGCCTGCACCAACCAGTACTCGCCGTCCGACGGCCACGTCGTCTCGCTGAATCATGGCTGCGGTGGTCACTCCGACGTCGTCGCCGAGGACCGCGCGAAGGACTTGCCGGCGCCGTCGTTCGACACCATCAGCGTCGACGAATCACTGTTCGACTGACCTGCAGCCCCCTCGCAACAACGCCCGGTTGAGCCAAGCGCTCAGTCGGGCGTTTCGTTGCCACGCGCCGATGAGTGTCAACCAAGTGCTGACGGCTAGGATGACGGTCCGTGGTTACCAATACTCCCAAGGCCGCCCCGCGGCCTGAGAACGCGCCGTCTTCTGCACAGGGATTCGGCCTAGATCGTTACTTCGAGATCACCAAGCGAGGCTCCTCTGTGGGGCAGGAGCTTCGTGGTGGCCTCGTCACGTTCTTCGCGATGGCCTACATCATCGCGTTGAACCCGCTCATCATCGGCACCGCCACCGACAAGGATGGCAACCTCATCTCGGGTGCGCCGAAGTTCACCGACGCCGCGATGACCGTGGTCGACGGCGCCGCCGTCGGTGCGTCCATCGGCATGGTCGCAGCCGCCACTGCGCTGGTCGCGGGCCTGCTGACGCTCGCCATGGGCATCATCGGCCGCTTCCCGATGGGTCTGGCCGCCGGCCTCGGCCTCAACGCGCTCGTCGCCTACGTCCTCGCTCCTCAGATGACCTGGCCGCAGGCCATGGGCCTCGTGGTGTGGGAGGGCATCCTCATCTTCATCTTGGTGCTGACCGGCTTCCGCACCGCCGTCTTCAAGGCCATCCCGAAGACGCTGCGCACCGCCATCTCCGTCGGCATCGGCCTGTTCATCGCCTTCGTCGGCCTCGTCAACGCGGGCGTCGTCCGTAAGGGCGCCGGCACCCCCGTCGAACTCGGCGTCGGCGGCTCGCTGCAGGGCTGGCCCATCGCCATCTTCTTCATCGGCATCTCGCTGCTGATCGCTCTCTACGTCCTCAAGGTGAAGGGCGCCATGCTGATCTCGATCGTCGTTGCCACGGTCATCGCGATCATCGTCGAGGCCGTCAAGGGCCTCGGCGGTCAGGCGCCCGACGGCAGCAACCCGCTGGGCTGGTCGCTGAACGTTCCGGCGCTGCAGAACTTCACCCTGCCCGATCTCGGCCTCATCGGTCGCGTCGACATGGTGGGCGCCTTCTTCCCCGATGGCAACTTCTCGATCACCCGCTTCATCGCGCTCGCGGTGCTGGTGTTCTCGCTGCTGCTGGCTGACTTCTTCGACACCATGGGCACCGTTGTCGCCGTCGGCTCCGAGGGCAAGCTGCTCGACGAGCACGGCATGCCGGAGCGCACCACCGAGATCCTGTTGGTCGACTCCGTCGCTGCCGCCGCCGGTGGTCTGGGTTCGGTCTCGTCCAACACCTGCTACATCGAATCGACGGCGGGCGTCGGCGAAGGCGCTCGCACCGGTCTGGCGTCGGTGTTCACCGGCCTGGCCTTCCTGCTGGCGATCTTCCTGTCCCCGCTGATCAACATGGTTCCGTCCGAGGCCGCCGCCCCCGTGCTGGTGTTCGTCGGCTTCCTGATGATCTCGCAGGTCGTGGACGTCGATTGGGAGAACCCCGAGGTGGGCATCCCGGCGTTCCTGACCATGATCCTCATGCCGTTCGCATACTCGATCACCACCGGCATCGGCGCTGGCTTCCTGGCCTACGTCTTCATCAAGGTGGTCAAGGGCAAGGCCAAGGAGGTGCACCCGCTGATGTACGTGGTGGCGGCGCTGTTCGTCATCTACTTCGTCCAGGGTGCCCTGCTGAACCTGATCGGCAGCTGACACTCCGACAATCCAGCCTGCAGCCTCGTGCTGCTCGACTGCTGTCACGGCTGGCGTCGTCGCCGCGTTCACCGCGGCCGCGGCGCCAGTCGTGTTTTCTTTGGCAGACTGGCTCCATGCCAGAGGCCTACAACCGCGTCAGCACCGGAATCCGAGGGCTCGACCGCGTCGTCGACGGCCTCCGATTGGGCGACAACGTCGTCTGGCAAGTGGATTCGCTCGACGACTACCGTCGCGTCGTCGCGCCCTTCATCGCCCGCGCCGTCGAGGACGAGCGCCCCATCACCTACGTGCGCTTCGGCAAGCACGATCCAGTGATGGAACCCAACCCCGGCGTCGAACTCCTCACCATCGATCCGGGCGTGAACTTCGAGGGTTTTGCGACGGCGGTGCACCAGGTGGTCGCCGACCGCGGCCGGCTGCAGTTCTACGTCTTCGATTCCCTCACCGACCTGCTGAAGGGCTGGCATTCAGACCTCGCCGTCTCCAACTTCTTCCAAGTCACGTGCCCGTTCCTGTACGACCTCGACACGGTGGCGTACTTCCCGCTGATCCGAGGCGAGCACACCAACGACACCATCGCGGCCATCCGCATCACCACGCAGTTGCTGCTGGACCTCCACCGCGTCGACGACGACCTCTACGTCCACCCGCTGCGCGTGTGGAGCAGGCACTCGCCGACGATGTTCTTCCCGCACCAGCTCGTTGCCGATGAGATGAACGCCATCACGTCGTCGGAGGCGTCGTCGCGGCTGTTCGCCCGGATCGCGCACACCAGCGATCCGCCGGACAACTGGACCCAGGTGGTGCAGGCCGGGTACCTCTCGCTGCGCCGCGGCAGCGAGGAGGAGCAGGCCGAGTACAAGCGCACGCTGCTGGGGATGCTGGTGGGAGGCGAGGGCCGGATGGTGGATCTGGCGGGGGAGTACCTGACGCTGCACCACCTCGTCGCCACCGCGGCGCGCGAGATCGGCACGGGGTTCATCGGCGGCAAGGCCGTCGGCATGCTCGTGGCCCGTGCGATCCTTGAACGCCAGCCGGAGCTGGGGGAGCGCATGGAGGCGCACGATTCCTTCTTCCTCGGCTCGGACCTGTTCTACGCCTACGTGGTCGCGAACGGCTGGTGGCGCCTGTGGATGGAGCAGAAGACCCCCGACGGATATTTCACTGCCGGCGCAGAACTGCACGAGAAGCTCGGCACGGGCAAGTTCCCGCCGGTGGTGCGCGAGAAGTTCCTGCGGATGCTGGAGTACTTCGGCCAGTCGCCGATCATCGTGCGCAGCTCGTCCCTGCTGGAGGACAACTTCGGCAACGCCTTCGCGGGCAAGTACGACTCGTTCTTCTGCGCCGGGCAGGGCACGCCGGAAGAGCGCTACCAGATCTTTGAAGACGCCGTCCGTGCCGTGTACTCCAGCGCGATGAGCCCAGAGGCGTTGCACTATCGGCGCAACCGCGGCCTCTCCGAGCTCGACGAGCAGATGGCTGTCCTCGTCCAGCGGGTCTCGGGCGATCACCACGGCGATCTCTTCTTCCCCCACGCCGGCGGGGTCGGGAACTCCTCCAACCTCTACGTGTGGGATCAAGACATCGATCCGAACGCCGGCATGCTGCGCATCGTGTTCGGGCTCGGCACCCGCGCCGTCGACCGCACGCACGAGGACTACGCGCGCATCGTCACCCTGGACAACCCCGGCCGCCAGCCCGGCGTCGAACGAGGGCAGGAGCGTCGCTACTCACAGCGCTACGTCGACGCGTTGTCGCTGACGGAGAACTCGTTGGTCACCGTGCCGCTTGAACGGATCCACGACGGCGACATCGGTGCCGACTGGTCGCTGTTCGTCTCGCCGGACCGCGCGGCCGCAGCCCGGCTCCGCGAGCTCGGCCGACGGCGCAACGTCAAGCCGCCGGTGATCTGCGATCTCCAGGGACTCCTCACCAAGACCGACTTCGGCGCCGTGATGCGCGAGGTCCTAGCCGTCCTCGAGCGAACCTACGAGTACCCCGTCGACATCGAGTTCACCGTCAACATCCGCCACGAGGACGGCGACTATCGCTTCAACCTCGTGCAGTGCCGCCCGCTGCAGACCCGCGGCTTGGGCGCTGCGGTGACCATGCCGTCGGACGAGGGCGACGTGCTCTTCCGCTCCACGGGCAACTTCATGGGCGGCAACGTTCGGCTGCCGATCGACGCGGCCGTCCTGGTGAAGGCGCCGGAGTATCTGGCGCTGGGTCATCAGGATCGCTACGCGGTCGCCCGCTTGCTGGGTGACGTGACGAGGGCGTTGAAGGGCAAGTCGGTGATGCTGCTCGGCCCGGGTCGCTGGGGCACGACCACGCCGTCGCTGGGGGTTCCGGTGAACTTCACCGACGTGTCCTCGGCGGCAGCCCTGATCGAGTACACGTACCCCGACGGCGATTTCATGCCCGAACTGAGCTACGGATCGCACTTCTTCCAAGACATCGTGGAGGCCGACACGTTCTACGCGGCGCTGTTCGACTACCACGCGGGCGTCGAGTTCAACTCGCGGATCATCACCGGCCAGCCGAACGCGCTGCTCGACCTCGTGCCGTCCGCCTCAAGCCTGCTCGCCGACGTCGTGCACGTCGCGCTGACCGACGATCTGGTGCTCTACGCCGACATCACGAGCCAGCGCCTGCTCTGCCGCTAGCGGCGAACCTCGAGCGGTGGATCGGCCATCTCCGGATCGAACGGGAACATGGGCCGGTCGATCCGGTGGTGGCCCAGACGGATCAGATCCTGATCCACACCACCGGGCGTGAGGGCCAGGATCCAGTCAGCGGCCAGATCGTGCAGGTCTGGTTCGAGGTAGCCGATCTTCACGACGACGATGTCGGTGGTGCGCGGGTCCAGGCCGACGCGGCTGAACTGCTCCAACGTCGTGTACTGATTCCTGCGCGAGGTCACGATGACCCGCAGCCCGCCGACGCTCACGTCGACGACCGCACCCACCCCGGCGCCCTCCGCGACCTCGAGCGCCTGCGGATCGTAGATCGACGCGCAGATGGCCGACAAAGCGCCCTCGGTGATCTCCTCGCGCGACAGCAACTCGGCCAGAGCGACGGTGACGTCGTCGGCGCCGCCGGCACCCGGGTTGTCGCCTGAGTCCGAGATGACGAACGGTCGCGCGGTGGAGGCGATCGCCGTCGACAACGCGTCCCAGAGGCGGACCTTCCGGGTGGGTCCTGCGCTGGAAAGGGTGTCGGGGCCCAGTGGTGAGCCGTTAGGCTGGCGGGCATGATCCACAAGGTACTGGTAGCCAACCGAGGCGAGATCGCTGTGCGCGGATTCCGCGCCGCTTACGAACTCGGGTTCAAGACCGTCGCAGTGTTCCCCTACGAGGACCGCAACGCGGACCATCGCATCAAGGCTTCCGAGTCCTACCTGATCGGCGAGGAGGGGCACCCGGTCCGGGCTTACCTCAACATCGACGAGATCATCCGCGCGGCCAAAGAATCCGGCTCCGACGCGATCTACCCCGGCTACGGCTTCCTGTCCGAGAACCCGGATCTCGCCGCGGCGTGCGAGGCC
>DYZF01000025.1 GCA_020741375.1 Tessaracoccus flavescens | reverse complement strand
CGGGAAGACCACCCTGCTGCGCATGATCGCCGGGTTCAACTCGATCGAGGGCGGCGACTTCTACTTCAACGACACCCGGATCAACGACATGGAGCCCGCCAAGCGCCGCATCGGCATGGTCTTCCAGAACTACGCGATCTTCCCGCACCTCAGCGTGCGGAAAAACGTCGAGTTCGGCCTGCGCAACATGAAGTTCCCGAAGGAGCAGATCCGGGACAAGGCGGAGGAGTACATCAAGCTCGTCCAGATCGAACGGTGGGCGGACCAGATGCCCGACCGGCTCTCCGGCGGCCAGCAGCAGCGCGTGGCGCTTGCCCGCGCGCTCGTCACCAACCCGGACGTCCTGCTCATGGACGAGCCGCTGTCCAACCTCGACGCGAAGCTCCGCATTGAGATGCGTGACGTGATCCGCGAGATCCAGCGGGAGGTCGGCACCACGACGGTCTACGTGACCCATGACCAGGAGGAGGCCATGGCGGTCTCCGACCGGATCGCGGTGATGAAGGACGGCATCATCCAGCAGCTCGGCACCCCGCCTGAGCTCTACCACCGCCCCAGCAACCTCTTCGTTGCCACGTTCATCGGCCGTTCCAATGTGCTGCCAGGAACCCTGGAGTTCCGCGGGGGAGAGGCCGTGCTGAAGGTCGCAGGCGGCGAGTTCGTTGTCCCAGGCGTCAAGGATGAACCGGGCAGGGCGGGAGCCGTGCAGGTCTCGGTCCGTCCGGAGCAGTTCATCCTCGACCCGAACGCGACGTCGGGCATCCCCGCCACCGTCGACCACTCGATCTTCCTCGGCCTCAACACGCACCACGTGCTCAAGCTCACCGACGGCACTGTCGTCGAGGTCATCCACGAGTCCGAACTCGAGGAGCTGCTGGAACCCGGCGCCCAGGTGTTCCTCGACGTCAAGCGGCACAAGGTCAACGTGTTCAGCGAGGACGGCGAGACCAACCTGATCGGCTGGACGGGCAAGGACGCTGCGGCTCGCGCGAAGGTGGCCGCGTCATGACCACGATGACCACGCTTCCCACGGAAGGGCTGCAGAAGCGCCGGTTCCTCCGCGCCGACATGTGGACCTTCGTCACCATCTTCATGTTCGCCATCTTCGGCCTCTTCCTCGTGTACCCCCTCTGGGGTGTGCTCAAGGAGTCGGTCGTCGCCGCCGACGGCAGCTTCACCCTGAAGTACTTCATCGACTTCCTGTCGAAGACCTACTACCTGGGCACGATCCGCAACAGCTTCTTCGTCAGCATCGCGGTGACCCTCGTGTCGCTCGCCATCGGCATCCCCTTCTCGTACTTCTACACCTACTTCAAGCTCAAGGGCGCCAAGCTCCTCTTCGTCGGGGCCGTGCTGTCGTGCATGTCGGCTCCCTTCATCGGTGCCTACGCATGGATTCTGCTGATGGGGCGAGGCGGCCTCGTCAACACCTTCATCCGCGACTACACCCCCTTCTCGGCCGTCAGCATCTACGGCTTCGGCGGCATCGTGTTCGTGCTCGGCCTGAAGCTGTTCCCGCTCGTGGTCGTCTACATGAACGGCGCCTTCCGCAGCATCGACACCTCGCTGCTCGAGGCGGCCTCCATGATGGGAAGCACCGGGATCAGGCGCGTCGTCCAGGTGATGCTCCGGCTCACCATGCCGACGGTGCTCGCCGCCTCGCTGCTCGTGTTCATGCGCGCCTTCGCCGACTTCGGCACTCCGCTGCTGATCGGTGAGGGATACCGGACCTTCACCGTCGAGATCTACAACCAGTACCTCGGCGAGACCGGTCAGAACCACAACTTCGCCGCCGCCATCGGCGTGATCGGCGTCATCGTCACCGCGGCCGTCTTCCTGCTCCAGAAGTGGGCGACCAGCAAGTTCAACTTCACGATCAAGTCCAGCCGCCCGGTCGAGCAGAAGAAGCCGAAGGGCATCGGCGGCGTCCTGATGTACATCTACATGTACGTCGTCGTTGCGCTCGGCGTCCTGCCGCAGCTCTACATCATCTACCTGTCGTTCCGTAACAGCAGTTCGGCGATCTTCCTTCCGGGGTTCTCCTTCGACAACTACCGGGCAGCCGCCTCGCGCCTCCTGTGGCGCTCGACCTGGAACACGCTCTGGTTCGGGTTCGTCGCGCTGGCCATCATCATTGTGATGTCGATCCTGATCGCCTACCTCGTCGTGCGTCGCTCCAACTGGGCAAACAACCTCGTCGACACGCTCTCGATGATCCCGTACATCCTGCCTGGAGCCGTCATCGGCATCGGTCTCGTGCTCGCGTTCAACGGCGGCCCGCTCGCCCTCACCGGCACCGCGACGATCATCATCATCGCGCTGGTGATCCGAAGGATGCCCTACACGATCCGCTCCGCAACGGCCACGCTGATGCACATCCCGATGTCGGCTGAAGAGGCTGCGCGCAGCCTCGGCGCATCGAAGATCAAGACCTTCTTCAAGATCACCACCCCGATGATGGCCTCCGGCATCGCCTCGGGCGCGATCCTCAGCTTCGTCGCGATCGTCACCGAGATGAGCTCGGCCATCATCCTCTACAACAACAAGACGATCACGCTGACCATGTCGGCCTACGTGGCCATCTCGCGCAACAACTACGGCCTGGCGTGCGCCTTCTCGGCGATCCTCACCGTCCTGACCGCAGTGATCCTGCTCATCTACCTCCGCTTCACCAAGGAGGAGGACATCAAGATGTGACCCCGCGGGCCTCCCGCCCGGGGCGGCCCGCCCGAAATCCCCGTCAATGACGACAACCCCACCACCCAACCCACTCCACAGGAGAG
>DYZF01000024.1 GCA_020741375.1 Tessaracoccus flavescens | reverse complement strand
CCGCCAGCACGCCTACCTCGGCATGGCGCCCGCGCGCGACGGCGACGAACCCCGTCGCTACCTCGATTCAGGCATGGAGTGGGTGACGCCCACGGTCGCTGGCCCGGCCGAGGAGTCCGACGAGCGCTCGCTGTGGAAGTCGGATCCGGCCGAGGCGACGGCGGACGTCGCGGCCTACCTGCGGCACGTCGGGGCGGACCTCGTCGTGAGCTATGACACCGACGGCGGCTACGGGCACCCGGACCACGTCCGCTCCCATGAGGTGGCGAAGGCGGCGGCCGCGGAGGTCGGGGTGCCGTTCGCGGCGCTCACCGCGCACCGTGAGCTGGCCGACAAGTGGTGGGATCTGGAGAGTTACCGCCAGCAAGTCGCGACGGCGCTGCGGCACCACCGCACGCAGCTCACCGTCCACGAGGACGGCGCCACCATCACCCACAGCGGCGGGCAGACGGAGCGCTTCATCACATCGACGGGGCTGCGCGGCGACTTCCCGCACCTCCCGTAGGGGTTAGTGGCGGTTATTCACGCGGCTCCCATCGCACACGCGGTTGCGAGGCACGGCCCCGCGCGCGTTCTCGCCCAGAAGAGCGCCCGGGGGCGCAGGTAAGGTGAAGGCATGCGCCTGATCCTCATTCGTCACGGACAGACCGAGTCCAACGTCAACCACCAGCTCGACACCGCCTACCCCGGCGCCCCGCTGAACGAGACGGGGTTGGGCCAGGCCGAGGCGCTGGTGGAGGCCATCGCGCACGAAGACATCGACGTGCTGTACGCGTCGACGCTCACCCGGGCCCAGCAGACCGCGGCCCCGCTGGCCGCCGCGCGCGGCTTGGAGGCCACCGTCGTCGAGGGCATTCAAGAGATCTCGGCTGGCGTCGAGGAGATGAACGACGACTGGACGGTGTACGTCGACATGCTCAACACGTGGTCGCCGGACAATATGGACGTCGGCCTCGAGGGCGGCGAAACGGCGCGCGAATTCATGCAACGATTCACCGACGCGGTGGAGGCGATGGAGGCCAAGGGTCACGAGCGCGTTGCGCTGGTCAGCCACGGCGCCGCGCTGCGCGTGTGGGCGATCTCGCAGGATCCGTCGATCGGCATGGAGATGGCTCCGCCGCTCAACAACACCCAGTGGATCGTGCTGAACGGCTCCACGAAGGACGGGTGGAAGATCGAGCGCTGGGGCGAGAACACCTTCTAACGGTTCGGGATTGCGTAGTCCGGTAGAAGGCTCGGTGATTGAGGTAGCCCGCGCGCACAGCGCCGGACGTATCGAAATCCCCCGACCAACCCGGGCAGAGTCCCGAGTCAGCGAGCTGGGTTTCCCTACGCGCCTACAGGGCTACTCAACCAACGGATGGTCGCCGCAGCGCGACGTGTGGGGGATCAGCTCCAGGGGCGGTAGCGCCGGTACTGCTCCATCACCTCGGGCGCCGCATCGCCGCTGAGTTCGCGATCTTCGCGGCCCCACGACGGCGGCTCCGCCTCACCCGACAGCACCCACGCGGCTTGGCGCGCGGCGCCGAGCGCCACGTACTCGCCCGCCGGCGGCATCGCGACCGGTGTCGGGAACAGCGTCGGCGCCACGGCCTGCACCGCCGGCGACGCCGCGGCGCCGCCGGTCAGCAGTACCCGCTCGGCCTGCCCGCCGGACTGCGTCAGGCATGCCAGCGCGTCGACCAAGGATCCGACGATGCCCTCCACCGTCGCCCGGGCGAGGTTCTCGCGGGTCATCGACTTGAGGGTCGCGCCGTGCATCGAGCCGGTGGCCTCGGGCAGGTTGGGCGTGCGCTCGCCCTCCATGAAGGGGACGAACACCAAGCCGTCGGCACCCGGCTGGGCCGCCAGGGCGAGGTTGGCGAGCCCGGCGTGGTCGACGTCGAGGAGGCGGGCGGCCGAATCGAGCACCCGGGCTCCGTTGAGCGTGCAGACCAACGGCAGGAAGCGACCGGTGGCGTCCGCGAACCCGGACACCAGCCCCGACGCGTCGCGGCTGGGCGTGTCGGACACGCCGCACACGACGCCCGAGGTGCCGATCGAGACGACGACGTCACCGGCAGCGAGCCCCATTCCGAGCGCGGAGCCGGCGTTGTCGCCCATGCCCGGCCCCACCTTGACCTCGCGCTCGCCCAAGCGACCGACACCGACGACCTCACCCGGCTCGGCGACGCGAGGCAGGACGATGGCCACGGCCGCGTCGTCGGAGATTCGGAGGGCCGTGGCGAGGATGTCGCGGCGGTACTCGTTGGTGACCGGGTCGAAGTAGCCGGTGCCGGAGGCGTCGGAGCGGTCGGTGACAAGGTCTTCAAGGCGACCGGTGCCGAGGATCTTCCACGTCAGCCAGTCGTGCGGCAGCGCGATGGCGGCGATGCGGGCGGCGTTCTCAGGCTCATGGTCGGCAACCCAGCGCACCTTCGTGACGGTGTACGAGGCGACGGGAACGGAGCCGACGGCGTCGGCCCACCAGGCGGCGCCGGCGGCGTGATCGCCGTCGCCGGCCTCGGCGATGAGATCCAGTGCGGCCTGCGCGGAGCGGGTGTCGTTCCAGAGGAGCGCATCACGGATCACGGCGCCGTCGGAATCGAGGAGCACCATGCCGTGCTGCTGTCCCGCGACCGCGACCGCCTCCACCTCGCTCAGATCAACCTGAGCCGCGGCCTCCTGAAGGGCGGACCACCAGGCGGCGGGGTCGACGGCGGTGCCGTCGGGGTGCGACGCGCGGCCGGTCTGGAGCACCGTTCCCGCCTCATCCACCACGATCACCTTGCAGGATTGCGTCGACGAATCGATGCCCACCACGTGTGCCATGTGCGTTCCTTCCACCTGCGCCCTCCGGTGGGCGAGTGCTTTTGTTTCAGTATAAATGTAAATGGCTTCTGGGCGGTAGATCAGGGCCAACCCTCACTGAAATCAGGCCTGACCACGATGTCTGCCCTTCCAACGCTCCCTACACTGGAACACATGAGCAAATGGAGCATCATCCTGAAGACCGCCGGCGGCGTCATCGCCACGACGGCCACCCTGCTGACCACGCTCCGCGAGAACCCACAGGCCGCGGAGGGCATCGACAAGGCCCTCAGCAAGGTAAAGGCCGCCACCGATTCCGAGAAGCCGAAGCTCCGCTTCGACGCCAAGCTGCGCGCCATCGAGGTGGCCGCCGACGCCGTCGAGGAGACCTTCCCGATGGCCGTCGAGCCGGAGGGCTGGCGTCGCCAGTCGAAGGCGCTGCGCACCCGCGGCGAATTGGCCTGGAACGGCAACACCGGCAAGGCTCGCCGTCGCGCGATCAAGGCCGTCGACGGCGAAGCCAGCGAGCTGCTCGAGGGCATCAACCGGCGCTTGGCCGAGATGCAGGCCGAGGCGGCGCCGTCGGCCATCCAGCCGCCCACCGACTAGCCCGGATTCCGGCGCCCGCCGGTAGGCTGACCCCATGCGATCCCGACTCACCGCCGCGCTCCTGGCCCTCCCCCTCGCGCTCGCGGCCTGCACGCCCGCGCCCAGCCCGTCTGAGCCGACGACCCCGTCCAGCCCGCCGAAGGTGGAGCTCGCCCGCACCGCAGGCGTGCAGCTGTTCCAGTGGAACTGGAACTCGGTGGCCAAGGAATGCACGGAGGTGCTCGGGCCCAACGCCTTTGATTTCGTCCTCCTCTCCCCCGCCCAGGAGCACATCGAGGGCGAGCAGTGGTGGACGTCGTACCAGCCGGTGAGCTACCAGATCGAGTCCAAGCTGGGCACGCGCGACGAGTTCAAGGCGATGGTGGACACCTGTCACGGGGCCGGAGTGAAGATCTACGCCGACGCCGTCATCAACCACATGACGGGCATTGATGGCGGAACCGGGGTGGCGGGTTCGGCGTTCACGCACTACGACTACCCCGGCATCTACACCGAGGCCGATTTCCACAAGTGCGAGACGGTCACCGGCGACATCGAGAACTACTCCGATCAGGTGCAGGTGCAGACCTGCGAGCTGTCCAACTTGGCGGATCTCAAGACCGACACCGAGCACGTTCAGACCACGATCGCGGCGTACCTGAACGACCTGCGGTCGCTGGGCGTCGACGGCTTCCGCATCGATGCGGCGAAGCACATGCCGGCGCGCGACGTGAAGGGCATCGTCGACAGAATCGACGGTGACCCGTTCGTCGCCGTCGAGGTGATTCGCGGGTCCGGCGAGCCGATCCAGCCGGAGGACTACTTGGACTCGGGCTCCGCGTTCGCGTTCCAGTTCGCGCGCGATCTCACGGGCCTCATTCCCGGCGGCGCCGTCTACCGCGCCCTCGATCTGTACGACGGTGAGCTGCCGTCCGAGAAGGCCGTCACGTTCGTCACCAACCACGACACCGAACGCAACGGCCAAACCACCACCTACAAGGACGGCGCCGAGTATCACCTGGCCAACCTGCTGATGATGGCGGTGGATTTCGGCACGCCCACGCTGTACGCGGGCTACGCGTTCAACGAGCGCGACGCCGGCGCACCGCAGACCGACGGCAAGATCGACGACGTTGAATGCACCACCTCGGAGGATCCGCAGCCGGGCGAGTGGGTGTGCGGGCACCGTCGCTACGCGGGGCTCGCGGAGTGGGCGGCCGTCGTCGGCGACGCTGAGGCCAAGGAGGTGTGGCGCGAGGGTTACGCGGTCGCGTTCGAGCGCGGCGACCGCGGCGTGTTCGTCATCAACGGCAACAGCTCCCGCGCCGTGACCGCACAGTTCCCCACCCAACTGCCCGATGGCACCTACTGCGACGTAGCAACCCAGCCGACCACCGTCGACGATTCGGAGCCGTGCGGCGGGACGATCCTGGGTGTGCTCGACGGTGTCGCGAACGTGGAAGTGCCGCCGATGGACGGGGTCGCGGTGCATGTGAACCGACGCCACGATCTGGTTGAGGGCTGACCTCAGCACCCCGCGTCCGCGCGCGGCCGGGGCCAAGTAGGCTCGGCCACAGGCAGTCCTGAAAGGAATCACCATGGAAGAAACCACGGAAGAAATCACCCGCTCAGCTCTGGCTCAGATGGTCGACCACACGCTGCTCAAGACCGACGCCACCCGCGAGCAGATCTCGGCACTGGTGGCCGAGGCGCGCGAGCTGGGCACGTTCTCGATCTGCGTGTCGCCGTCGATGCTGCCCATCACCGATGAGCTCGGCGACGTGAAGGTGGCAACCGTGTGTGGCTTCCCCTCCGGCAACCACACCCCCGCCGCGAAGGCGGCCGAGGCTGCGGAATCGTCGAAGCTCGGCGCCGACGAGGTGGACATGGTGATCAACATCGGTCTGCTGAAGGAGGGCCGCGCTGACGCCGTCGAGGAGGAGATCCGCGCCGTCCGCGAGGCGACGACGGGTCTGCTGAAGGTGATCATCGAATCGGCGGCGTTGACCGACGACGAGATCGTCGCCGCCTGCAAGGCCGCCGAGGCCGCCGGCGCCGACTACGTCAAGACCTCCACCGGCTTCCACCCGGCCGGCGGCGCGTCGGTGCACGCGGTGAAGCTGATGGCCGACACAGTCGGTGGCCGCTTGGGCGTGAAGGCGTCGGGCGGCATCCGTGATTACACCACGGCCAACGCGATGGTCGAGGCCGGCGCGACGCGTCTGGGGCTTTCGGGGTCGCGGGCTGTGCTCGATGGCGCCGACGGCGTTGAGGCCGGCGATCAGGGCGACGGCGGCTACTGATCTGCTGAATCTGATGCGCCCGGTGGTTTCGGCCACCGGGCGCATTTCTGTTGGGGCGCTCGGCCGATCTGTTGAGGCGCTCGGCCTGCCCACCGAACATAAGTCGTAGCTATTCGGCCACGGATTGGATATATCTCCGATCCGTGGCCAAATAGCTACGACTTATGCAGCCGGCGGACCCATTGCGTCAGTGAGGCTCGCTAGCCTGGACCCGTGAAACACCACATCGTCGTTGGGGCCGTCATCGAGCGGGACGGGCTGGTGCTGTGCGCGCGGCGCGGACCCAACGGCACCCTCCCCGGCCTGTGGGAGTTCCCCGGCGGCAAGATCGAACCGGGCGAGACCCCCCAGCAGGCACTGGCGCGAGAGATAGATGAGGAACTCCGCTGCCGCATCGAGGTGGCCGACGAGGTGACCACCACCACTCACGACTACAGCTTCGCCCGTATCACCCTGACCACTTTCTGGTGCACCTTGGCCGACGGCGATCCAACGGCCACCGAGCACGAGGAGTTG
>DYZF01000023.1 GCA_020741375.1 Tessaracoccus flavescens | reverse complement strand
GTTCACCCAGCCGTCCTCGAAGCCACAGGCCTACACCGAGACGTGGCTGCCCATGAACTCGGCGAACGACTCCTTCAGCCACAGGTCGCCCCACCAGCGCGGGGTGACGAGGTCGCCGAACCACATGTGGCTCATCTCGTGCACAAGGGTGTTGGCGCGGGCCTGCTTCTGCGCGGGCGTGGCCGGCGAGCGGAACAGGTAGGCCTCGGTGAAGGTGACCAGGCCCGGGTTCTCCATGGCGCCGAGGTTGTACTCGGGCACGAAGATTTGGTCGTACTTGCCCCAGGGGTAGTCGCCGAAGTTGGTGGTGAACCAGTCGAGGCCCGCCTTCGTGAGACGGAACAGTTCGTCGGAGTCGAGGTACTGGGCCAGCGACTTGCGGCAGAACAGACCCAAGTCGATGTCGCCCCACAGGGAATCGACGCGGTGGTACGGGCCGGCGCAGAGGCAGGTGATGTAGGTGGACAGCGTCGGGGTGGGGGCGAAATCGACGCGGACGACGCCGTCGGCCACCTGCTCACGGGCCACCTCTGGCTGGTTGGAGCCCAGCCACCACGCGTCGGGCCCGGTGAGCGTGAAGCTGAAGGGGGCGCGCATGTCTGGCTGCTCGAAGTTGGGGAAGACGCGGCGGGCGTCGGACGGCTCGTACTGCGTGTAGAGGTAGGTCTCGCCGTCGACCGGATCGACGAAACGGTGCATGCCTTCGCCGGAGCGCGAGTAGAGCGCGCGGCCGCGCACGGTGACGATGCACTGCTGGTCGACGGGGAGGTCGCTGAGGGTGAGGCGGTTGCCGTCGTGCTCAACCTCGCGGGCTGCGCCGTCGATCAGGAGTTCGTCGACGGCGCCGATGAAATCGATCCAGGTGCTGGTTTCGGTGGCGGTGAGGTCGATGGAGGACGTCACCGGATACTCGAGCACCTCCGGGTTGGCGGCGTCCCGCACGTCGACGTCCACCCGGTACGCGTGCACGGTGACGGTGGAGGCGCGGTGGGCGGTTTCGGCTTGGGTGAGATTCGCAGATGACATGTAAACCATCCAACCAGAGCGCTCGGACAGTGAGCCAGCAAGCGCCCCATCCCCGCCACGCTCGCCCCGACAACGGGTGGCCGGCCCCTACCGGACCGAGGAGCCGGAGCGCCGAGGATGAGGGGCCGTCGTCGTCCCTGGTGCAAGACGATGCGCAGCCAGGCCTGCGTTCGGTGCAGGGCCTGCCGGCGGCTTCTAGCGCCGACGGCCCCTCCCCGCACCGCTCGCCCCGGCCACGGCAAGTCCACAGACCAGCCAACGAGATTTCGATACGTCCGGCGACTACGTCGCGCGGTCTACTCAATCACCGGTTCGTGGCGTGAGATTCGATCCGCCCGGCGCTCCGTCGCGCGGACTACTCGATCAGCGGTGGAAGCGGACTACTCAATCAGCGAATAGGGCGCCGACTACTCAATCAGCGAAAGGGGCAACCCGCGGTGTCAGCGACAGGTGCACGTGGGGCACTGGCAGTCGGTGCACTCGCAGGCGCCGCCCGTATGGCAGCCGCAGATGTGCGCCTCGGTGGCGCCGATCAGCATGTGGGTGAGATCCGGCGGGCGCAAGTGGTCGCGCCGCAGCTGCGGCGACATCGTCCGCGCATCCGCGAACCAGTCGGCGCACGCACCGCAGGCGGCCAGGTGGGCGTCGAGCTGTTCCCGCGCCACGGGGAGGGGTTCGCCGTCGAGCAACGCGGACGCGGCGGCGCGCCAGCGTCCGGGCTGTGAGCAAACCCCCGTAGACATGGGTGAAGCCTAACCCGGCGGATAGGCTGCCGGTATGCCAGCCCCGGATCGCGTCGCCGTCGACGCGGAGGTGACGGCCCTCGCGCTCAGGGCAGGAACTGGCGACCGCCCGGCTCTGGGCGAATTCATCAAGCTCACGCACGGCGACGTCTGGCGGTTCCTCGCCCACCTGACCGACGGCGACTCCGCCGACGATCTCACGCAGGAGACGTACCTGCGCGCCATGGACGCGCTGCCGTCATTCCGCGGCGACGCGTCCGCCCGCTCCTGGCTGCTGACGATCGCCCGCCGCACCGCGGCAGATCGGGTCCGCTACGAGATCGCCCGGCCCACCGCCTCCTGCTCGCCGTCGACGTGCCGCGGCGCCGTCGCGGATGGGTCGAACCGGGTGGAGATCGCTGCGATGCTCGCGTGGCTGGCACCCGAACGCCGCGAGGCCCTGGTGCTCACCCAGATGTTCGGCTACAGCTACGCCGAGACCGCCGCCATCGTCGGCGTGCCCGTCGGCACCGTCCGTTCACGCGTCGCCCGAGCACGGGCGGATCTGCTGGTGCATTGGTCTGACGCCGACGACCACCTCCAGTCGCTCCGTCTGGCCGGCTAGCGCGGTTCCCCCCGCAGGTCCACCCACGTCGGCAGCGGGTCTCAGCCCTGAGAGCCGCGCCTGTCCGCGACACCATCTGGGATTCGGTGCGCTCGATCGCGCAGAAGGCGTTATTTGGCGTGAGAGACCCCGTCGAGTGGCAGTTTTCCCAGGCCTCCGATTTCCAGCGCTCACGGCCAGTCCAGAAATCCACCCCAAACGCCGGGAACTTTTCGCGACCCCGATCCGACTCCTCTAGCGAACCCCTGAGGAGGAATCCACCGTGCCCATCACTCGCCGCATCCTGTTGGCCGCCGTCGCCGTCGCCCCCCTGGCAGCCTGCGCGCAAACCCCCGCCCAGACCCAACCGGGGACGCCCACCTCCAACGCGCCGGCGCCGTCGACCTCCGCAGCCTCCACTCCCGTCGTCGGCGAGGTCGTCGTCTACATGCCGGGCGCGATGGCTGCCCACTCCAAGCCCATCGCCGCCGCGTTCACTGAGACGGGAGGCACCGCGTCGATCGAGGTGGGACACACGCCGGTCCAGCGCGAGCAGCTCGCCAAGGGCGCGACCCCTGATGTCTGGCTCGCCGCCAACCCCAAGGACATGGCGTCCGCCTCCGAAGCCGGCCTCGTCGTTGCCGACTCCGTGCGCCAACTGGCCCGCACGAAGCTCGTCATTGTCGTCGCCCCCGGCAACCCCGGCGGCATCGCGTCGGTCACCGACCTCGCCAAGCCCGGCCTCAAGGTGCTCCTCGCCGCCGAGACGTTGCCCATCTGGATGACCACCACCAAGGCGTTCGAGAAGATCGAGGCCGCCCACGCCGGGTTCACCGACGGCGTGCTGGCCAACATGGTTTCGCGCGAGATGGGCGTCCAGCCGATCGTCACCAAGGTGACGAAGGGCGAGGCCGACGCCGGCATCGTGTTCGTCACCGACGTGCCCGCCGACGCCGACACCGTCGAGATCCCAGACGAACTCAACGCCGAACTCGCCCTCTCGATCGCCACCGTGACCGCGGCCAAGAACCCCGCGGGCGCCGAGGCGTTCATCGAGTTCCTCACCGACGGCGCGGGCGCCACACTGCTGACCGACGCCGGCTACCTGCCGCCCAAGGCGTGAGATCCAGCCGAGCCGCGCTCCCCTTCGCGGTACCCGCGGCCCTGTTCGTCGGCCTCCTCGCCATCCCGTTGCTCGGGCTGGTGTGGATGGCCGTCGGCAGCGACCTGCGGCAGTACCTCACCGACCCCTCAGTCCACGCCGCCATCGGCCTCTCACTAGGCACGACGGCGGTCAGCGCCGTCCTGATCGTCGCGTTCGGCACTCCCTTGGCCTACGTGCTGGCGCGGTGGTCCTTCCCCGGCCGCGGGCTCATCCAACTGCTCGTGGACCTGCCGATCGTCCTGCCGCCGATGGTGGCCGGCATCGCCCTGCTGGAGGTGTTCGGGCGCAACGGCTGGCTGGGCAATCCGCTCGCCGCGCTCGGCATTTCGCTGCCCTTCACGACGGCCGCCGTCGTCATCTCGCAGGTGTTCGTCGCGGGTCCGTTCTATGTGCGGGCGGCGCGCGTCGGCTTCGCCGGCCTAGAGAGGGAGGTGCGGGAGGCGGCGATGATGGACGGCGCCAGCGAACTGCACCTCTTCGCGCACATCGCCGTGCCGCTCGCCCGCCGCGCCCTCATCAGCGGCCTGGTGCTCGCCTGGGCCCGCGCGCTGGGCGAGTTCGGCGCCACCATCTTCTTCGCCGGCAACCGCGAAGCCGTCACCCAAACCATGCCACTGGCGATCTTCATCGGCTTCGAATCCAACCTCAGCATCGCCGTCGGCCTGTCCTTCGTGCTCCTGATCACCAGCATCGTCGTGCTGCTGGTGGCGCGACTATTCGGCGACGGCGCCGACCACTAGAGCCAGCGCACCCAGCCGCCGTGCGGTGACGCGACCGCCACGGGGTCGCCGTCGAGGCCGACGATGAAGTGCGGCAGGCCCGGGTCTGGGGCTCGGCCCTTCAGCGACGTGACCACCGTCGGCCCCTCGAACGACACCCAGCGCACCCCCGCGCCGCGGACGGCGTCGACGAAGGCGTCGCGGTCTGGGCGGGCGAGGTAGGCGAGCGTGGCCGAATGCAGGATCACCGGGGTGGCGCCGTCGGGGATGGCGTCGAGGAGGAGCCTCAGGTCGGCCGGCGCGGACCCACCCAACACCGTCGGCGGATCGACGGCGGCGGCGCCGAGGGCGGCCATGAGTCGCTGTTCGCGTTCCTCCTCCCCCGGCCACACCAGCGCGCGGAGCCAGCGGGCGTCGTCGGGATCGGCGGCGTTGAGCGGATTGAGGTCGAGGCCCAGCCGCGATGCGATCCTCAGCTCCGACGGCGACCCCGGCAGCTCGCCCTCCACCCGGCACTGCATCACAGGAGCGTCCGGGGCGGCGTTGATGCCCGCCACGAGTTCGCCGTCGAAGGAGTAGCGGTATCGGTCCGGGATCAGGCACAGCCCGGCCGACGCCCCGACCTCCAGCAGAGCGACCGGCTGCGGCAGCGACGCCAGCAGCGGCGCCACGACGGCGGTGCGGCCGGGCTCATTGGTTTGGGTGGCGCGGCTGAGGATGAGGGCTCGGATCTCGCCCCAGTTATCGCGGGCCCAGCTGGCGAGCGGTTCGCCGGGGCTGACCGGGCCGCCCAGATAGCGGATGGCGGCTAGAAAGAGGTTGGGCTGACGTTTGCGGCCGGGCAAGGAATCGAGCAGCTCCGCCAAGCCAGCGTGGTCGGCGATATACAGGCACACGTCTTCCCAGATCGGCGACGTCGGCGCCGCCTCGCCGGCGAACCACCGATACAGCTCAGGAATCGGGGTTGCGGCGTAGAAATGGGTGTCCTGCATAGGTCAACTCAACACGAGGCAACTCCGGTGCCACTAGTGATCGCGGGAAAAATCGCCACTCGACGAGGTCTCTCCGGCCGAATAACGCCGTTTCGGCGATCGAGCGCACCAAATCCCAGAACGGGTCCACTCGAAGCCCAGCCGCGACCTGCGACTCAGAAACTCAGACGCGCGTCCCCAAGAAGCTCAGCACCGATTCGAAGAAGCGACGACCGTCCAGCGACGGCGACGTCAGCTCCTCAACGTTGTGCTCTGGGTGCGGCATCAAGCCGACGACGTTGCCGCGCTCGTTGGTGATGCCGGCGATGTCGTTGGCCGAGCCGTTGGGGTTGTCGAGGTAGCGGAACACAACCTGATCGTTGTCCTCCAGCTTCTTCAACGTCTCCGGCGCGGCTTGGTAGTTGCCCTCGCCGTTCTTCAGCACGATGTTGATCTCGTCGCCCTTGTCGAAGGCGCAGGACCAGACGGTGTCGCGGGTCTCGACGCGCAGGTCGACGTCGCGGCAGATGAACTGCTGGCCAGCGTTGCGGATCATCGCGCCCTCGAGCAGGTGCGCCTCGCACAGAAGCTGGAAGCCGTTGCAGATGCCCAGCACCGGCATGCCGCGGTTGGCGGCGTCGATGACCGACGACATCACCGGGCTGAAGCGGGCGATGGCGCCGCAGCGCAGGTAGTCCCCGTAGGAGAAGCCGCCAGGGAGGATGATCGCGTCCACGCCGTCGATCGAATCCGAGCCGTGCCACAGCGGGACGGCCTCGGCACCGGAGAGCTGGACGGCGCGCAGCGCGTCGTGGTCGTCGAGCGACCCCGGGAACGTGACGACGCCAATGCGAGGCATCAGTCGGTCACCACGTCGAAGGATTCGATGACCGTGTTGGCGAGCAGCTTTTCGGCCGCCTCCTCGATCTGGGCGAGCACCTCGGGCGTGACGTCGCCGTCCACCTCGATCTCAAAGCGCTTGCCTTGGCGCACGGACAGGCCCTGGAATCCGAGCCGCTGGAGGGCACCGGTGACGGCCTTCCCCTGCGGATCGAGGATTTCGGGCTTCGGCATGACGTTAACGACGACGCGTGGCATGGGCACACTCTATCGGCCGCGGGCGCGCTCGCCACCCGCTGGCCACATAGACTGCCTTCATGTCTGTGCCCGGCTGGTATCCCGACCCCGAAGGCCGGCCGAACCTCATCCGCTACTGGGATGGGCAACGCTGGGGCCAGGTGGCGCAGAGCCCGACGGCGCCGTCGAAGAAGCCGAACTTGGCGTTAATCGCCTTGGTGGGGTTGGTTGGGGCGATCATCATCGGGGTCGCGGCATGGCTGATCACGGGGCCGCTGGGGTCGCGGCCGGAGCCGTCCCCCACGCCCATTCCCGCGCAGAGCGACGGGCCGCTGAACCTGGATCCGCCGTCGGTGGCCCCCTCCGCCATTCCGACGACCACGCCCACGTTCGCGCCGCCGTCGGCGACGGTGCCCCCGTCGGCCGCGCCGTCGCTCAACCCGTGGGAGGCCTGCCCGGTGCTGGTCAACGCCCACTCCGTGGACAACATCGACCCGACGGCCACCACGCTGAGCAGCGCGGCGCTCACGTTCACCGTCCCTGCGGGGTGGCGGCCGAGCGAGGTGACGATGTCGCGGCTGCTGCTGGAGCAGGCGAGCGCCCTGACCTACATCGAGGAAAGCACCTGGTTCAACTTCATCACCACGGGGATGATGCCGAAGGATCTGGGCTTCTACTCGATCGAGCAGGCGGCCGCCGCGGTGACCGAGTGCCACGTGACCAGCGCGTCGTTCAGCGGCTTCACCGGGTATGAGATCGACGCGAGCGAGCCGGTGTCGGTGGACGGGCACCGGGGCTGGCGACAGCGCGTGACCGCCTCCTCGACGCA